>CAYVPT010000151.1:0-6341 GCA_964453865.1 uncultured Dehalococcoidaceae bacterium | reverse complement strand
TGGATAGAGGTATATCGTCGCGCGGGTTTTCCGGCGGCTCTCCCTTGACAAAGGCAAAGATGAAGTCGCCGAGATTGTCCAGTCCGATTCCGCTAACGCCCACCGTGGTACGCTGTCGCTTATTCACCGCCACGTCATACCATGGCCGCATAGCTGTTATCTCGCGGCGCAATGCGGTCAGCATTTCATCGGTATCTCCGGACTCCTCGGCTTCCCGGGCAAAGTTAACCGGGCAGGAAAGCACGGTTAACTCTTCAGATTCAGGCTCGTCTTCGGGGAAGTCCTCTAGTACCGGCCCTTCCGGGGCTTCCAGCAGTTTCAGGAGCGCCATAAGTACCCGTTTTTGAAATTCGGGGTCATCGGGAGGCCCGAGCGGACGTCCCAGCTCGAAAGGAACCCACAACGCCCGGGGCGGTTTGATAACTTCCGTGTGCGGCCGGATAAGGCTGATACCCGTTGTGGGAACGCCTCCTTCTTCAACAAAATGGGATAGCACGCCAACGGCATGCGTGCAGCCCGGTCAGACCGGAAAGAGCAGGGCGGCATCAACATTATCCTTTTTAAGAAGATCGGCAATTTCCAGAATAGGCTCCGGTCTATCCGGCTGAGCGCTGACACTGTTATACGAATAGTGAAAATCAGCCGCACTGCCGATGATCCCTTCCGCTGCCATCTCCCGTAACCGATCGATGGGAAAAACAACATTCCAGTCCCGCTGGAAGCCGCTACGGTCGAAGCTGGCCGCCAGATGGGACATAACAAGGTCATTAGCCTGGACATTGCCCGGTATTACGCGATAGCAATCATCCCGGTTCATCTGGAAAGGGCGGTCCTGGCGACCGTGCAAGCCAGCGGTGGTGATAATGGCCACACGCCTTTTATTTAGGGGAGGGCCGGTCACCCAAGGATTGGTTTCAAACGACGGACACTTGAAGCTCAATAGCATTTTTCTTTCTTCTTCGCTTACTTTCTCCAGACGCATCTTTTCCCTCCAAGCCCTTTTTAATGACGTACCATGGTGTAATTATGGTTGATAACAGCATATTACTCTGACCAGCGCCTGTCAATTCTACCGGGGACGTAAGGCATTTCAGTTGATTGTCATTCTTCACTCCAGGATAATATTGACTGAGCAATGGCATAGGGAATATAATCAGGTGCTACCCAGAGGCTTCTTGAACCAAGAATTATTGTTTTTAATAACCATACTCAACATAAAGCTAGGCCTTCTTGACATTTTTTCGGGCGGGAGATAGAGTGCATTTACATCCTGATAAAAAGACTTAAGCGTACTGCTGGAGGAATATTATGGCTGGGTTCTTTAAGAAATTTGGCAGGGAGAAGCTATATAAACAGTGGGTCGATAAAGAAGGGCTGTCCCCCGATGACCTCCCCGAAGACCTTAAAAAAGATATAAGTGATACCGCGGAATTCGATGATGATTCGGTTGACGAAGTAAGCGCCCGCCGAGAATTTCGTCCCAAGACAGGCCGTCGGATTGACGATATATCCACCGTCATAAACACTCGTTTTGTCTTCATAATGGCACTCATTATTGTTATTCTTCTGGTAATCGTATCGGTTCTGGCAACAGTACTTATTATGCGTTAATAGCGAGTTAAATTACTTTATTCAAGCACTCAGGAAGTATCTATGAAAGTATTAGTAGTTGGTATAGGACGGTGCGGCGGGCGGATAGCCGATGAATTCGATAAGCTAAACCGGAGAGCGAAAAGTACGCGCGGCGTTGAAATAGTCGTCGGTACCTTCGCGGTGGACACGGACACGTCGGCTTTAAGTGAGCTTAGATATATAAAATCGGATTATAAGCGGCGGATTCTTTTAGGCATAGAGGAAAACAAAGGCCGCGGCGATGTCGCTACAAACACAATCGGCGCGGAGATAGTCAAGAAAGAGGCCGATAAAGTAGTCGATGCATTACGCTTGATGAAACGATACCAGGAGGCGGATGCTATTTTGGTGATAGCCGGTGGTGCCGGCGGTACCGGTTCCGGTGGCATGCCGATTATAATACAAAATATGAAAGAACGGTATGTAGATAAGGCGGTATACGGCTTGATTGTTTTCCCGTTTGACCATGAAATCGAGGGTGAGGAACGTTTTATTTCTAATACAGCCAGCTGCCTTAAATCATCGTACGCCGTTTCTGACGGCATATTTTTGTTTGATAATCAGAAATATATCCAGCATGATCCTTCTTTGATACAAAATGTAGCAAGAATCAACCAATCAATTATTGAGCCTTTTTATAATTTGCTGTGTGCCGGTGAAGAGAAAAATCGGAAGCATATCGGTTCAAAGCTGATGGACGCCGGAGACATCATACAGACGGTAAAAGGCTGGACCGTTCTGGGACATGGCGAGTCAACGCTTCCTTTCTCCAGAAGGCTGTTGTTAAGGTCTCTGGATTTCAATACAAAAAGCCGGGAAACAGATATCGGAATACAGGTCATGGAGGAAGCGATAAGCAGGCTTTCTATGAAATGCAGCCCTTCCGATGGCGATACGGCTCTTTACTTAGTGGCCGCTCCGGCCCGGGAAGTCTCCATGGATTTATTGAAGACGCTTGGCGAATATATGAAGAATATTGCCTCGGATTCCGTTATCAGAAGCGGTGATTACCCCATTAGAAAGAGTATTATGAGTGTTGACGTAATCTTTTCTCAACTCGAGGCTGTTGATAGAGTACGAGAGATGTATGAGTCCTCGGTTGATGATGCCAGGGAAAAATCCGATAAGCCTGATGAGTAGTAGGTCAATCCCATTATCCCGAGGGATTGCAGTTACTCAGGAAACTGATTAGAGTTTCACAGAATATCTTGAATTGCTCGCGTCGGATATTATGGCCGGCGTCGTTTATTTTCACCCAGCGAAATAGTTCCTTGGATTTCCATAATTCGGAGGCATGTTCGGCTGTTTCTGCCGACACTATACCGCCGTCAGATGTAATGAGCAGGGTCGGGCACTTGATATTTGGTACCGACTCGGCATAAGCCGGCAGGTTGAGTTGCACCGTTGTAAACAGCGCCGGGTCGAATTGTAACTTGGCATCTGCCCACGGTAATATTTCCGCTTCCGACCATCTCGGATTAGCCTTTTTACATTCCGCGATGATTTCCTCACGGGTACGTTTACCGTATCCGGTCAATGACTTGATGAATTCCTCTCGCTGCTTCGCCATTTCCTCTTTATTTTCATCGGTACTCGGTTCTTCGGTTCGCCAGGCAGGGTCTTCGAGGATGATGGCCTTAAGCAGGTCGGAACTTTCGGCGGCAAC
The DNA here is from genome assembly GCA_964453865.1 of uncultured Dehalococcoidaceae bacterium. Taxonomy (GTDB): domain Bacteria; phylum Chloroflexota; class Dehalococcoidia; order Dehalococcoidales; family RBG-16-60-22; genus CAYVPT01. Next base: position 3,043 of record CAYVPT010000151.1, on the reverse strand, counting down.
ATTAACCGCCGTGCCGGCACCCATGGAATGCCCCATGATAATGGGTTTCACCAGCTTAAGTTCCCGAATCAGCCCAAGTACCTGGAAGGCATGATTTTTTAAATCAAAGTCCTTATCGAATTTGTCGGAAAGACCGTGCCCCTGGGCGTCCGGCATGATGACATCGTAATGTTCGGCGAGAATTTCAGCTACCGGCGTCCAGCACAGGCCGTTATCGGTGGCACCGTGAAGCAGGATGAACGGCGGTTTGCTGCCGCCCGTCCGATAATAATGTATATTAATCCCGTCTATTTTTAAGTCGCCCTGCGTGTATATAAGCATAGTTATCTCCTCTTTGTGATAATGGATGGCGACCCCGGGGGGGCACTGGGTTCACGAGTGTATAATGCTAATATTGTAAAAGCTCTGTGTCTAAAAATCAATGAGATCCATATATCGTCAAAGAAATTATCAGCAGTCGTAAGCGATTTGCGTATTGCCGGTTATTACCACGGGCTCTCCCGTTCTTTCAGAGTTGTAATAAGGTCGTCGACGGGTATTGCCGTTAACGTTAAAGTCTGCGTGGTACCCTTGGCGCTTAAACGTATCGCCAGCTTGGCGATAGACTCATTGCTGGGAGCTTCGAGGATATTAACGAAATCGTACTGACCGAGCAGGGCGTACTGGGTCAGTATCTTAGCCCCCATGAATTCCACCTCTTTATTGATTTCCTTGAGAATTTCCGGGTCTTCCTGCAGGGCCTTTCTCCCGGCATCGGTAAGGGTTGTCAGCATCAGATAAACAGACATCACTGCCTCCTTTCAATATGGTATCTGGCCTTTATTATGGAGATATTGTTACCCCTTTTGTCAATGTGCCGGGATTTTGCCCGGTATACGGTTATGTTATAATGTACAAAATTACAGAAGAAAGGAAAGGGGCAGGATGTCAACCAGAGAAGAAGAACAAGCCAGCAACATGACAAAATTGAAAGCCGGGGAAGCCGGGGAACCTATTGCCTCTTTCCTGAAAATGAAGCTCGTAGAATTATCACCGGGCTATGCCAGGGTTGTAATGAAGCTAACGCCCGAGCACCTGAATTTCAACGGCATGGTCTTCGGCGGAATTATCATGGCTATCGCCGACCAGGCCTTCGCTTACGGCACGAACTCCATGGTAACCCCGAGCATCGCCACGCAGTTCAATATCCACCTGATTTCCGGAGCCAGCGTCGGTGATGAATTGACTGCCGAATGCCGGGTGGTCAGGAGCGGTCGGCGTATCGGCGTCTCCGAGATGACTGTCACGAATCAGACTGGCAAGCTGATAGCCAAAGCCACCGGAACTACCGTCACTACAGGATGACAGCTCTTAAACTCTAACAGCCTCACATTTATTGACATGGTTACTCCCGTATGATAAGCTAATCCCGTTGCTCACGACGTGTTATACCGTTAACGAAATGACTACCATCCACGTTAAATCGGAGAAGCCTAAATTCGTCTTTACCGGGCGCACAAAGGTGCGCGCGGGAGGTTGAGATTCACGTTGGATTAGTAGGTTATTATTAACTACGATCGATGGGTTATAAGTTGCCTCCCGGACGGGAGGTAATTCAGTTTTCGGATATACTAAATGACCAGTAATACAATAGCGGTAGAAAAAAGAGACACTATTCCACAGATTATAGCCAGTAACTGCGCCAAGTGGGGACCGCGCACAGCGATGTCCATGAAGATGTTCGGTATCTGGCACCGGTACAGCTGGCAGGACTATTATAGTAACATCAAGTTCTTCTCACTCGGCATGATAAGCCTGGGGTTTCAGCGTGGTGATGTTGCCTGCATTATCGGGGATAACGAACCGCAATGGTTCTGGGGGGAATTTGCCATTCAAGCGGCCGGCGGCATCGCTACCGGTATTTACGTCGATTCCATTCCCTCGGAAGTTAAATACATCGCCGAGCACTCCGATGCTAAATTCGCCATCGTTAACGACCAGGAGCAAACGGACAAGTTTCTTGAAATCAAGAGTGAGTTACCTTTACTGAAAAAAGTCATTTACTGGGACCCCAAGGGACTGCGTAATTATGAAGAACCTATCCTTATCAGCTTTAGTGAGGTAATCGAGCTGGGTCGGGAATATGAGAAAACTCACCCAGGTCTTTTCGAGAAGAACGTGGACGCCGGCGCAGGAGATGATATCGCTTTCATTTATTATACCTCGGGGACGACCGGACTGCCCAAGGGTGCCATCTTAACTCACCGCGCCCTTATTACCACCGCCCGGGGATTCGTTGACCGGTACCCGATGGACGAGAATGACAACCTGATTTCCAACTTCCCGGCGGCCTGGGTAGGTGACAGCTTCTTCGCTACAATTCCTCATCTGCTGACAGGTGCCAATCTGAATTTCCCCGAGGAGCCGGAGACCATCGCTGAAGACACGCGTGAAATCGGCCCGAACTTTGTCATTTACGGTCCGCGGCAGTGGGAGGGGCTGGTCAGTGAAATACAGGTAAAGATACTCGATGCCAATCCCCTGAAACGCTTTACGTATAATCTGTTCCTGCCGGTCGGGCACAAAATCGCCGATATCCAGTTCGAGGGAAAAACGCCGAACCTTTTCTGGCGTATTTTGCATGGTATCGCCTATCTGGCGTTATTCCGGCCCCTCAAGGACAGGTTGGGACTGAGCAAGGTCAGGTTCGCGGTGACGGGTAGTTCGGTCCTGAGCCTGGATACGTTCCGCCTTATCCACGCCATCGGCATAGAGCTCCGGCAGTGCTACGCCAGCACGGAGGCTGGCCTGATATCTTCCCATGGCAAGGGAGAAATCAAGTTCGAGAGCGTCGGGAGGCCGGCGTTAGGCACTTCTCTCAGGATAACCACAGAGGGTGAACTCCTCGTCACCAGCGACTGTATGTTCATGGGCTATCATAAAGACCCGGAAAAGACCGCTGTCACCCTGATAGACGGCTGGTGTCACACCGGGGACGCCGTTAATATCAACGAGCAGGGGCACCTGATATTCATGGACCGGCTGGAGCACATGGGCCTGCTGA
>CAYVPT010000150.1:0-6342 GCA_964453865.1 uncultured Dehalococcoidaceae bacterium | reverse complement strand
GATTTTATTGTAGCCCGGTACCACGTTGTAAGACGAGCGGAAGATGCCGCCGCTGATGCCGCAGGCGCCCATGGCAATCACCCATTTGGGTTCCGCCATCTGGTCGTAAACGCGTTTGACGACCGGCGCCATTTTCCACGTTAGTGTTCCTGCCGTAATCAAGAGGTCGGCCTGGCGCGGGGAAGCCCGCATAATTTCCATGCCGAAGCGGGCAAGGTCGAAACGGGGACCCAGCGTCGCCATCCATTCCACACCGCAGCAGGCGGGATAACACACGGCGGGCCAGAGTGAAGAACGTTTGGCCCAGTTAAGTATCCAGTCGACCGATGTGACGATGATATTACGTTTGACGTGTTCATCGAGCCAGGCATCGGGGTCGGCAATTGCCTCCTGACTGCCGGCTTTCATCTCGTTGATTATCTTGCCTTCGTATGTGTCAAGTTCCGAAGAGGAATAGATATACTCTTTATCGCTGCTTACTTCCATTCGAGGACCTTCTTCTTCCAGGCGTATAAATATCCGACCAGTATAATAGCCACGAGAATCAAAACTACGTAAAGACTGAATGCACCGAGTTCACGCAGCTGCATCGCCCAGGGATAGAGAAAAATGACGAGTACATCGAGGGCGAGAAAGACGAGGGCGTAGAAATAGTAGCGGAAGTTGAACTGCACCCAGGTCTTGCCGATGGTCTCCATGCCGCACTCGAAGATAGAGTTTTTAACGGGATTGGGATTGCCGGGGACGATTTTAAGAATCCTGAGAACAATGGGTATAATGACCATTGAAAGGGTGAAAAGAACGGCAACGACAAAAAACAGCCCTATTAATCCGTAGTTTGCTAGCAAGTGTTCCCCTGACTATTGATATCGCTGGAAAACGTTAACACGCTTAGTATATATATCATGATATATACAGGTTCTTAGTTCTGCGGTAGTATACCATACCTTTTTTGAAAAATGCAACAGGTAAATGGGGGGATTCTGTATTTATAATTAACCTCACCCACTTTGTCCCCCTCTCCTTCTGAGGCAAAGTGAAGGAGAGGGGGAGGTTGTTGAGAGGGACTGGCGCCCTTCAGGGAGAACCTTCAGTGTGAACCCCTCCCGGCTGACTACTCCCTTGTTGTTGGGGTGAGGGGCAAAAGCACCATGTGATAAGCCGCTGATGGTTCGAGGGCGGCCCAGCCTACGCTAAAAGCTACGGCGGGCAAGCCAGGGTGGGAATTCTTCGACAGGCTCAGAATGAGCGGATGCGATGGGAGAGGTACTACGGGATAAGCCGCCGATGATACGAGGGTGGCATGGGTGGGAAAAGATAAGACACGAGGTGGGATGGGGGATTAACGCTGCTCGCGGATTTCTTCAGGTCTCCGGCTAATTCTGTTTCAGCCCATACTTTTTCGCGATTTTTTCCAGGCCGGGTATGCACTTTTCCATGAGTTCATCGGTGACGCAGTAGACCAGGCGGAAATAGCCGTGAACGCCGAAAGCCACGCCGGGGACAGTCAGCACATGGTGTTCCTGCTGAAGCTCGTGGACAAAGGCAACATCATCTTCGATGGGGCATTTGGGGAAGATGTAGAAAGCTCCCTGGGGCTTATTGACCTGATAGCCCATCCTGACCAGGTTGTTATAGATGAAGTCACGCTGACGCTGGTATTCGCCGACGGGAATGGTGACGTCCTGAAGGTGACGGACCACGTTCTGCATGAAGGCCGGCGCATTGATAAAGCCCAGTACACGGGTGCAGAAGACCAGACCGGTTATCATGTCGTCATGATTATCACATTCCGGGTGCAGGGCGACGTAGCCGATACGCTCACCGGCAATGGACAGGTCCTTTGAATGCGAGGTGGTGATGATACTGTGCCGGTGGAAATTCAACGGCGAGGGGTATTCAAGGCCATCGTAGATAATCTTTTTATAAGGCTCATCGCTGACGATGAAAATCTCCGTACCGTACTCGGCTTCTTTTTTACGGAGCAACTCACCGATTTTCGTCATTAACCCGGCGCTGTAGACCACGCCGGTGGGATTGTTGGGCGAATCAATGAGCAATGCCTTTGTCCTGGGGCCGATGGCGGCTTCCAGGGTATCGAGGCGTGGCATAAAGTCCTCACCGGTGGCTACCGGTTTCACCACGCCGTCGTGGTTCTCGATGTAGTTAAAATAGTCGACGAACCAGGGGATAAAAACGATTACCTCGTCGCCGGGGTCGAGGATGGTCTTTAATGCCACGTTGATAGCCCCGGCCGCCCCGACCGCCATAATAATGTCTTTTTCGGTGAGTTTCAGGCCGGTCTCTCTGGAAAGCTGCGCGGCGACGGCAGCCCGGGTCTCCGGGTAGCCGGCGTTCTCCATATAGCCGTGCATCCCTTTATAGGGATTGTCCGCCAGGCGTTTGATGGCCTGTTTGAACTCGGGGGGAGGTTCCATAACGGGATTACCCAGGGACAGGTCATAGACATTCTCGGCACCGAACTTCTTTTTCATGGCGATGCCTTCTTCGAACATACGCCGGATCCACGACCCCACCTGCATGCCTTTTTTAACTCTTTCCGATACCGACACCTTCTATTTCCTTTCTGCCCATCTCGAAGGCAGTAAGATTTATATCGCGGAGCTTCTCCGGCATGCGCCGGGAGATGCTCTCTTTCCAGACATCAACATCAAGCGGTGCGAACACGGAAAAACAGCCCAGCATATAGATATTAAGCGTTCTGACATTGCCCAGTTCCCTGGCCCGGCTATTGCCGTCGATAAAATAAATCCGGTCGCTGCGGCGTTTTAGTGTGGCGGCGATTTCGTCATCGGTGGGGTACTTCTCCTGAGTCAGACTCACGGATAACGGAGGCTGTTCGTAGGTGTTGATGATAGCGACGGCACCGGGCTTCAGGTAGTGACTCCAGCGGGCAGACTCCAGCTTTTCAAAAGCAAGAAGCAGGTCGACCTCACCCTCTTTTATCAGCGGCGACCAGACTTTTTCCGCCAGACGTACATGGCTGACGACACTGCCGCCGCGCTGGGCCATGCCCAGCGTATCCGTTTTCTTAACGTCATAGCCGGCCGAGAGGGCGGTCTCGCTGATGATATCGCTGGCAAGGACGACTCCCTGGCCACCAACGCCGGCTACCAGTAAATCCATTTTTTCCACTCTACGTTCCTCACCTCTGATTATATGAGGTTATTTAATAATGTCATTCTCGGGCTTGACCCGAGAATCCAGTCCCCTCCTCCACTGGATTCCAGCCTTCGCGGGAATGACGTTGGCTTTATTTTTTTCGTTCCTTTGTTACGCGGATATAGCTTTTTGCGGGCACAGCTGCTCGCATATCGTGCAGATGTCCCCGGCGCAGAGGGTCGGCTCGATGAAGACCTGGCCGTCGACGCTCTGGATAGCCGGGCAGCCCAGCCGGAGACAGGTATCGCACTGGTTACATTTTTCAATATCGACTTTGCGTGGATTTTCGCGTTTTCTTACCTGCATGGCGCAGGAACCCCGGACTATGATAACGGAGACCTCCGGCCTGTCCAGCGAGTCGCGGACTCCCGCCCGCAGCGCCTTCAAATCGAAGGCATTGATGACTTTGATATCTTTCACGCCGATGCCACGGCAGAGGCTCTCGATATCAACGGCGTAAGTCTCCTTGCCCTGCGCCGAGATGCCGGTGCCGGGGTGCTCCTGGTGGCCGGTCATGGCGGTGGTGCGGTTGTCCAGTATTAAAATGGTAATATGGCCTTCATTGTAAACGGCGTCCACCAGCCCGGTGATGCCGGAGTGCAGGAAAGTGGAATCGCCGATGACAGCCACCACTTTACTTTTCTCGCCGGCTTTCTCCATGCCCAGCGCCTGCCCGATACCGGCGCCCATGCAGGCGGTGGTATCCAGGACGCTGAGGGGAGGGTAAGCTCCCAGCGTGTAGCAGCCGATATCCCCGGTGACTATCAACTTCGGTTCCTGCGGTTCGGTCGATTCAAGCAGTTTGGCGCGCTGGCCGATAGTGCTCAGGGTGAAATAGATACCGGTGTGGGGACATCCCGGGCAGAGCAGGGGCGGGCGGCGGGCAAGTCCTTCAGCAGCGGGGGGAATATCGGGTTTTTCAGAATCGGGGAGTAATCCCGCGCCGAAGCTGCTTTCAGCCACAATACGCGTGTTAAGCTCGCCGACTAACGGGATGAACTCCTTGCCGTCGACTTTTATGCCCATCGATTTAATATTGTCCTGTAAAAAGGGGTCAAGCTCTTCGATAACGATAAGCCTGTCCACGCCGGCGGCGAACTCTTTAATCATTTTCTCCGGCAGTGGCCAGGTCATTCCCAGCTTGAGGAAGGAGGCTTCCGGGAATACCTCCCTGGCGTACTGGTAGGCGACGCCGCTGGTGACGACGCCGAGTTTACGCCCGTTCCACTTAATCCGGTTCAAAGGGAAGGTCTCGGTATATTCCCTAAGACGAAGCAGACGCTGCTCCATGACAGCGTGCCGGGGCACGGCATAGACAGGCAGCATTATGTATTTCTTCTGATTGAAATGAAAGGCCGGTTGAGGATTTTTCACCGTACGGGTCCGTTTTACGTCTACCACGGACTTCGAGTGGGCGATACGGGTGGTGGTGCGTAAAAGAACGGGTGTATCGAACTCCTCACTAATATTGAAGGCATAACCCGTGAGGTCGTAAACATCCTGGCTATCGGTAGGTTCCAGCATGGGCACCTTGGCCAGGCGGGCATAGTGGCGGTTGTCCTGCTCGTTCTGGGAGGAATGTATCTGGGGGTCGTCGGCGGTGACTACCACCAGGCCGCCGATGATTCCCGTGTAGGATGCAGCCATAAAGGGGTCGCTGGCCACGTTGAGTCCCACGTGCTTCATGGAGACCATGGCCCGGGCGCCGGTATAAGCCGCCCCCATTCCCACCTCCATGGCCACTTTCTCGTTGGTGGACCACTCGGCGTAGATGTCTGTAAAACGAGACAGGTTTTCCAGTATCTCGGTGCTGGGCGTGCCGGGGTAAGCGGTGGCCACCTGTACGCCGGAGTGGTAAGCCCCCAGGGACAGTGCCTCGTTACCCGATAGCAATTGCAGAGTCTTTTCCATCTTTTACCACGCAATCATACAATATTATACTAAATATACATTGATAAACACAAGATACTACATGAATATTGCGCAAGAACGTTAATGTATCTTATGTTACAATTCTACCATACTTTATAGCGGTTGGACAATTATTGGTACCTGTTGACAGCGATTATCTACTATGCTATCGTACTAACTGAAAATCGTTTTCAACTGGTAAGCTAAAATGGTCTATACCGAGAAGAGAATTGAAACCGCCCTGAGACAGCACGGCTACAAGATAACGCCGCAGCGGCGTACTGTTATCAAGGCGATTATCGATACCCATGAGCACCTGACGCCGGCGGCCATACACGAGCGGGTGTGCCGGGACAGCCCCGGCATCGGGCTGGTGACGATTTACCGCACCCTGGAAATACTGGCGGGACTCGGCTTAATCTGTGAAATGCACGTTGGGGGAAGCTGCCGGAGCTACTTGGTGCGGCGACCTGCCGAGCACCACCATCACCTGATATGCTCCGATTGCGGGACGGTAATTGATTTTACCGATTGCGACCTCGATAAGCTGGAGCGGCGGCTTTCCAAAGAGACCAGCTTTAAGATAAACGGACATCTCCTGGAATTTGTGGGGCAGTGCCGGAACTGCCAAAAAACCGCATTGATGTAAAATTACAAAAACATGGAATAATCCCAATTGATAAAGGTGAGTTTCAATTATGATGGCAAGATAATGGAACCTTTTTTTAGCGTGGGGCCTTTGACTTTCGGCCTGTATGGCGTAATGATTGTACTGGGGATTATCGCCACTCTAGTAGTGGCCACTATCGAGGCTAGGCGGCACGGCGAGTCGCCTACTCACTTAATCAATATGGCTATTATCGTGATCCCCCTGGGTATAATCGGGGCGCGTCTCTATCATATAATCGATCTCTGGGACTATTATGGCCAGAATCCGGGTCAGATTATCGGTGGGAAGGGGCTGGGGATTTTCGGGGCGGTTATCGGAGGTGCTCTTGGAGTCATTATCTATACCAAGTGGAAAAAAACCAGTACTCTGCGCTGGATGGATATAATTGCCCCGGGTCTTATCCTGGCACAGGCTATCGGCAGATGGGGTAATTTCTTCAATCAAGAGCTATATGGTTATCCTACTAACTTTCCCTGGGCTATATATATAGACCCTGCACAACGTCTGCCTGGTTATGAAGCCTACAGTCACTTCCACCCTCTTTTCCTTTATGAATCCATATGGAATTTCATCGGCTT
>CAYVPT010000149.1:0-6342 GCA_964453865.1 uncultured Dehalococcoidaceae bacterium | reverse complement strand
GCCGGGATTTCAGCGGCTATCACCGCCTCTGACAACGGCGCCAGCGTCGTCATACTGGAAAAGGCGCCTTTCCCCGGGGGAGGCCAGACCCGGACGTCAGGTATCGGGGCGGCGTTCGCTGTCGACCCCCAAGGCGCCGCCGAATACCTGTATGCCGCCAGCACTAACGGACTGGAGGATGCCGACGTATCATCGCAGGTTTCCATGGTTCCTAAAGAAGACTGCCTGATATTCATGAAAGAGATGGCGAATAATCCGGACTGGCTGAAATCGATGGGCGTCGAGCATACTATTAGAAAGGGAAGCTCCGCCCAGTTTTCCGGGTTCCCGGGAGCCGACTCTTTCGGGCATGTCGTTATCAGGGGCTGGGGTATTAAGTTCCTGGAGACGATGCAGACTCAACTCGAAAAAAGAGGCATCGAGGTTTTATACGAGACTCCTGCCACCGATTTGATACAGGATGCTGCCACCAGAGAGATAAAAGGAGTTTACGCCACCATTAACGGGAAAAAGATTTCAATAAAAGCAAAAAAAGGGGTAGTGCTGTGTACCGGAGGCTTTGAGTTTGAAGAGGAAATGAAAGCCAACTACCTGAGGCCTTTCCCGCTTAAATTCGCCGGCTGGCCCTATAACACCGGTGACGGTATCAAAATGGCGCAGCGCGCCGGAGCCGACCTCTGGCATATGAATACCATGTGCGGATATCTTAATATCTGGGTCCCCGAATACAAAGTGGCCTGGCTGCTGGTTTTCGGCAGGGGTATCTGGGTAAACAAATACGGCCGGAGATATACCGACGAGGGTATCAATATAAGAAGCCACAACTGGTGGCTGACGCATTGTGATTATAACCTGGAGGAACCGGGATATGCCGATATTCCCACGTATTTGATTTTCGACGAGACGATAAGGCAGCAGGGTCCTATTGCGGCCAACTCCGCTTCCAGCGGCGCCTACCTGCTGGGTATTCAGTCTTTCCCTGCCGAACTGGGAGGCTGCCCCGAGGGGTGGAGTCACGACAACCTGCGCGAGATAGAAAAAGGCTGGATAAAGAAAGCCGGTACCATCGAAGAACTGGGGCGTCTTATCGGAGGCAGAATGGACCCGGCCACCCTTGCAGAGACTATTGAAAAGTACAACGGTTACTGTGAGCAGGGGCACGACCCGGATTTCGGTCGGGGCTTGCCTTCACTGAAACCGCTGGCGACGCCACCTTACTATGCCTGCGCCCTGTATCCGGGCGGTATCAATACCTGCGGCGGACCGCGGCGGAACGCCTACGGGCAGGTACTCGACCCCTTTAAGGAAATCATTCCCCGGCTCCACAGCGCCGGGGAAATGGGCTCGATATGCGGCAACATCTATGCCATCGGCGGCCTCAACGCCGGGGAAATGCTGGCGTCCGGCCGTCTGGCCGGCAGAAGTGCCGCCGCTCTAAAGGACTGGGATTAAAAGGTAATAGCGGCTATTCCCGCTTAAATATCTTTCCCGCCAGACGCAGTCGCTTCAACAGTTCGTAGAAAATACTGCAGCGCGCCTTAAGGAGTTCCGCCTCTTCGAAGAGACTCGGCCTCTCTTTCCTGCCACCGAAACGGTTTTCCAGGTATGCCCCGGTTATCTTATCGAGGTCTTCAGCCTGTTCGGGGTATAACTCCTTGAGCTCGGCGGCATATTCCAGCGGTGTCTGGTGAGGCCGGGGGCCCCGCTTGACCATCGCGCCCAGACGGCACAGCTTATCATACGCCACCAAGGGTAGATTCGCCCGGTCGACCTGCCAGACCCAGCGATAAAATGCCGACCTCAGCACTATTAGCGGGGTCATAATAAGAACGAAACAAAAAACCAGAATCAGAATAACCAGCAGGACCCGCCCGAGTTCATCGGCAAAGGGCAGCGGGCCTCCGGGGGAACGGGGATATTTAACACCGGGGACGACGGTCGCTTCGCCCCAGGCCGCCGGGTCGATACCGTACATCTGCATCATCTGCCAGATATCCCACTGAGGCAAATCACCAATAGCCTGCCGGGATACCCACGGCGTTTCAAGAGTAACCTCACTCCCTGCGGCGGTGGAGCCGGCGGGCGTTGCCTCTATATCTATCCACCCATATCCCGGAAAGTAAACCTGGGGCCAAGCATGATACTGATTGTCCCGGAGTATATATTCGCCGACATTCTCACCGGGTTCGCCGGGAAGATAACCCACGGCAAGTCTCGTTGGCACGCCGACCGCCCGCAGCATCACGGCCATGGCCGAAGCGTAGTGAATACAGAAGCCCTCCTTCTGGTCGAACAGGAAATGCTCAACTCCGTCGGTACCCTCAGGCGGGGGTTCCACTTCAGTAGCGTAGGGAATCCGGTCAAGATAGGCATTAACAGCGACCACTTTCATATAGGCGGACTCGGCGAAGTTAACCACTTTCGAACTTAAATCCCGTAATTGTTCAGGGAAATCGGGAGGCAGTTGGAGATAGGTATCCAGGATTGCCGGCGGGTATTCCTCGCCGGTATTGGTCAGGTCTTCCCGCGTGACTTGAGGAACGACGACCTTGACCGTATACCTCTCCCCGATACCGAGTAACCGCGGGGCTTTTACCGAGATAATATACCCATCGCTTTCATTCACCAGGACCGGTGTGTCCGAAGACACGAAAGCACCGGTTGTCAGCAGTTCACTCGTCTTCATACCGGTAATTACCGTATATTCCAGCTCTTCGGCACCCGGGGTTATTTCGGTACCGCTCCAGCTTTTCTTGGATTTCAGAAAGTGTTCAGCGCCGGGACGGTTGGTCCATCCCTCGGAAGTATAAGTATCATAAACATGCACTTGCCAGTAGGCAGGCTGTTCGGAAATGACGACAAACTCAATCCTGTCGCCCCGGTGCCAGGTCTCCCCGAAGGGCAGGGACCGAAGCATGCTGCTGGATATCAAGGGCTGTTTGGACGGCACGGCCGCGAAAATGTTGAAACGGGACTTTTCGATATTCTGTTTCCAGAGTATCTGCGTGGCTATCATGGTCTGTAATTGCGGAATGCGCGCCTGCGGTACCACCCAGGAAACGGTCACCGCCCCTACCACCAGGCAGAGGAGCGTCACCGAGAAATAGATAAGGCCCCGCCGATTAGGTTTAATACCCCTGTCCGATATATCCTGTCGTCGGGACAGGCGCATCCGGACGATTAGAAAGACAGCAGCGATGAAATACAGACCGAAGAAGTAATAATACGCATCGGGCAGGTTGCTGAGATTCACCAGGATAACCAGGGTACCCAGGCAGACTGCTACCCAGGCATTTCTTCTTTGCAGGAAAAACCATGTTGATATATAGCCGATTACCCAGACCAGATAGATAAGGAATATATCAAAATAGACAGTCCCTCCAGCGCTCAGCCGACCGAAAACCAGTCCGTAAGTTACCAGGGCGCCGATAGCCAGCGACAGTATATGCACCAGGAAACCGGGGAGACGTGTTCTGGTAAGCAGCCAGACCGCCAGTATGGCGAGGACAAGCACTATTGATAACGGCACGGGAGAATCAAGCCACCCGGCCCGCTCCAGGGAGAGTACGGCAATCTCCAGGACCAGAAACAATATTGTTGAATGATACCGATAAAAAAAAGAACGCTATTCAACCACGCCCGGTAGTTGTTTAGTCGGGATACGAGAACGGATGCCAACGACCCCCGTGTCTGTATTTCTTCATCCTCGCGAGGTGATTGTTCCGGCATATCCTTACTTGTCATAGCTTGGTATCCTGTTTTCGGCGTACTGAAAACTCGGGGAGAACAACCGGCTGTCCAGAGCCCCGGCGATATCCTGCCCGCGTCTGACGATATAGACACGGAAGCCGCCGGAAGACAATTGACGGGCGGGAACAGCGGCACCGGTCTTGCCGCCGAAGCTGCGTGAATCCAATAATACGGCATTGGCGATAACGCCGCGGTTGATAGCATGACGGAGCGGCGGGGCCACCGAGCGGTCGCTGGAAGGCATAATAACGATGATTGCCGAGCCGGCATCGAAGCGTTCTACCTGGGATGCCAGCAATTCATCAATAGGAATACTCCCGGTGGCTTTCATCAGGGCCAGCGCCCGCATCATATCCTGCACGTGCTCCTCGCCGGTACCGGGAAGGTTGAGGAAAGGCTGCTCACCGGACGATATCAGCCCGACACTCTTACCGTCATTGATATATTTACTCACCAGCGAGGCAGCGATAGTGATGCCGTATTCTTCGGTGGTTTCATCGCCCTGCCCCAGCTGGTAATCCCGGTGCATATCAAGGACAACCCAGATGTTCTTATAAGCGTAGTTAGGACGGTCGGGGTCAAACTCCTTGACAAAGAGTTTGCCGGTATGGGCGGTACTCTGCCAGTGGATATGGCGAAGGCTATCGCCGCTGGAATATTCCCGTACGCGTGAGGCATTGGGGCCGAGTTCGCTGACTAACCAGAGGCGGGGATTCTGGCCCGGCTGCTGTTGAGGCAATACCTGAAAGAATGGCAGTTCCAGAGTGGCCGGATTAACGACGATTTGCCGTTGTTCTCCGATACGCTGGTAAAGCGAAAAGAGACCGAGGGGGTCGGAGACCTTTACCGAAAGAGCTCCTATGCGGTACCGTCCGCGACGCCGGCAGTAAGCACGGCTGCGCCAGTGATAGGAACCAGAGGTTGAAAAATTGAAGGATATTTCGTTGCGGTAATCTGGTAAATCGGTATCCTCCCGTACCTCAATCAGCGGCGCCGGGAACCTGCTTTGCCTGGTAACCGTAAACTCTTCTTCGAAATATTTACCCACCTGGCAGTGTTCGGGGGACTTTTCTACCTGGCCTTTGATTCCCCGAGTGCCCACGCGGGCCCACAGGTAACCGAGCAGTATCAGCACCACGAAAAAGACGAAGAAGCGCCACAACAGGGTAAAACCTCCGGAGAGGGCCAGGGCTAAAATAAGAAGCGGTATACCAAATACGAGCCATCGATTTTTCATAGCTTTTTCTTCGACGGGAATTGCGTATGAGGAGACATCCTGCCCACCCGGCCGGCTTAACGCCCGGGCATGGTTCCGGGGACGGGGATAGTTTCGAGTATCTCGGCGATTGAAGCGCGGCCGTCCTTCCCCTGTGACTGCCCCGAGGAGGACATCAGCGACCGGTGAGCCAGGGCGGGTTCGGCCAGGGCTTTGATATCATCCGGCAGAACATAGTCGCGCCCGTTTAGCAAAGCCCGTGCCTGCGCCGTGCGGAAAATAGCCAGCGAGCCGCGGGGCGACGAGCCGAGATATATCGACGGATGGTGGCGCGTGGCCTCGACGAGTGAGACGATATACTTCTTGACTAAATCGTCGACATATATCTTCTTGACCGTCTCCTGGAGTTTTATAATATCCGCTGCATCCACTACATGGTCGATTTGTTCGATGGGATGAATGTACTGTTGATTTTCTATAATGGCTATCTCTTCCGTAGGAGAGGGGTAGCCGATGTTAATCCGCAGCAGAAACCTGTCCAGCTGTGCTTCCGGGAGGGGGAAAGTACCCTCGTACTCGATGGGATTCTGGGTAGCCAGGACGTGGAAAGGCGAGGGCATTTTGCGGGTAACGCCGTCCACGGTAATCTGCCGTTCTTCCATGGCTTCCAGCAGGGCGGACTGTACCTTGGGCGTCGCCCGGTTAATTTCGTCGGCCAGTACGACCTGCGCCGTCAACGGACCGGGACGGAACTCGAAATCGGCAATCTTCTGGTTATATACGGAGACACCGGTAACGTCACCCGGCAGCATATCCGGGGTAAACTGGATTCGTTTAAAGCTGCAATTAATCGATTTCGCCAGGCTCCGCGCCAGCATGGTCTTGCCGACACCGGGGGCGTCCTCAATGAGCAGGTGCCCCTGGCTGATGAGAGCGATTACCGCCAGCCGTACCGCCTCGGTCTTGCCGACCAGGACTTTTTCCACGTTTTGTATTATCTTTTCCGCCAGCTGTTGAGCTTCTTCAATAGCGCTATCCACTTTTTCCTCTATCCCAACCTGATGATTTTTAATTAAGAATACTTAAAATGCTCCCTATTTCGAGTATAACACAAGGAAAAATAGTAAACAAAAATACGGGAGGAATATTAAATAAATTAATAATTCTAATTTAGATATTGACAATATAAATTTATCATGTTATCATTTATTAATTAATTTAAGATAATAGAAAATACATATTAAGGGTTGTCACGGACTGATATTTTATCGTGTGGAAAATCCTTATGCTATTAGAAATCAATAACGTCGTTAAGGTGTACAAAGGCAAGGTCAAAGCCAACGATAATATCAGCCTTTCCATAGCTGAGGGTGAGG
>CAYVPT010000148.1:0-6346 GCA_964453865.1 uncultured Dehalococcoidaceae bacterium | reverse complement strand
TACGTTACATCCTGTACGAATCTGATAGACGGTTTCAGTCTCTACCCATCAGCCAGTATGCAACGGGATCATTCTGAAAGACTCAATGACTCTCCGGGATAAGCGGCAGGGTGAAGCTGAACGTGCTGCCCTGGCCTTCCGCACTCTCCGCCCAGATACGCCCGCCGTGCGCCTCTATGATTTGCCGGCAGATGTGAAGTCCCGGTCCCGGTCCGTTAGCGTCACCGCGGCTGGTGGCCTGGTAATACTCTTCAAAGACGTCTGATATCTCCGCCGGCGGGATACCGGTGCCGTGGTCTTTTACCTGTATCAGGAGTTCGTTATCCCGGACTTCAGCCCTGACGTTGATGGCATTATTTTCCCGGCTGAGTTGAATAGCATTGGTAATAAGGCTGAGCAGGACCTGCCTGATACGCGTTCCGTCGGCTTCAATGGCAGGTAAGGTGCCGGGGATGCTGAGGATGATCAGGTTATTTTTAGGTAAAGCCGTTCCCTCGGCGCTCTGGACCGCTTCGGTAATAATCTGGTGGGGCGATATCGTTTCTTTATTATCCGGCGACGTTTCTTTACGAGGATTCGACGTTTCTTCAACAGCCCGGTTTTCTAGCTTTGGAGTGATATCCCGCATTACACTCGGCTTTTTACTGGCGGCCTCCAGTTCCCGCCGGGTTCTGGTAATTTCATCGATAGTCATACCGATAATATCCTGCCGGGCGAGTTTCATGGTCTCATTAGCCATGAGGATGCTGGCTTCGGCCTCTTCCTTTGCCTTGCGGCATTCTTCCTGCGTGCGTGCGACGACTTCCGCCAGGGTCTGTCTGGCTTTTTCCGCTTCTTCCCGGGCTTTCCGGGTTTCTTCACGGGCGTGGCCGAGGGCTTCTTCGGCGTCTTTTTTCACCATCGCGGCTTCTTCCTTGGCCTTACGGCTCTCTTCCTGCGCGCGAGCGATGGATTCGCAGGCCGACTTTCTGGTAGCCTCCGCCTCCGCCTTTATCCTGTTCATCTCCTGACATAGATCCTGATAACTCTGTTGCTGCGCCTGAATTACCGCTTCCTGAATCTGCCTCTGAGCCGATTCGGCTTTTTCGATGGCTTTCCGGCTTTCCGTCTGCGCCGACTCCACAGCCTGCTGACTCTCCAGGATGGCTGTCCTGGCTTCTTCGGCTTCCCGGCGACTCCGCAGGGCTTCGGCCTCGGCTCGCTTGATGGCGATACCGGCGGCTTCTTTGGCGGCGGCTACCTCATCCTTCGCCTTTTTAATTTCTGCCTGCGCCTTGCCCATAGCCTGCTGCTGCGCCTGGCTCAACTTTACATCGGCGGTCCTTTTTCCAGCGGCGGCCTCGTCCTTGGCCTGTTCTATCCATTGCCTGGCGATACTAATAGCTTCTTCGGCGTCCTTCCGGGAGGCTTCCGCCTCGTTCCGGGCTTTTTCAGCTTCCTCCCTGGCTTTTCTAACTTCATCCTGAGTCTGCTGGACAGCCAGTTTAGAGGCTATTCTATCCGACTTGGCTTCTTCGATAGCCTTATCAATTTCCTTCTGTGCCTGCTGTCTGACAAGGTCGTCAACCAGTTCGCGGAGCTGCTTGCTCTGCCGGATAACCAGGTTAAAGAAATCCATTCTCGTCTCGGCGTCAACCGCCTTGTTATTGAAAATAGACCGGGTCACATCGGAAATGGCGTTCAAGGGATTCTGGCCGTTGTTCAGGAGTTTTTTTACCCGGTTCGACTTCATGGATTCGTGGCCGGCAGGTTCGGCGTCGGATTCATTTTCATTATGGTCGGTCTGGCCGAAACTGCCCTCCAGGACATCATCGAAAGCGCTGGCCAGTACCTCGGCGCGTTTTATCGCTGCTTCACTCTGCTGAAAGGCCTGGCTGATAGCCTGCCGGGCGACCGCCTTGGCAATCTCGGCGTCTTTTTGTGCCTTGAGCATCAACTCCTGTGAATCGTTTAAAAAGTGTTCCGCTTCCTGGTTTTTCTCAGGGATTTCAGACTCCGCTAAAGCAGTCATATCGTCTTTCCCGAATATTCTCTTTTCCAGCGGTAAATCACTATACATCGGGTACTCTCTCCCACTCGCTGCTGACAGTTTCCCGTTATCCGGTATTCCCCCGGGAAATCCGGTTGGCTTCCGTCACCAGCGTATTGACATCATCCTCGGTGAAGAGTCTCCAGCTCCTTCTATCACGGTAGTCCTGTATGTGGAGGCCGTCCTCTTTCAACCAGCGTAGCAGCGTGCTCCGGCTGATGCGGGCTAGCTGGCACACTTCCGAGGTCCGATAATATGTTTTATCGTTAATACTTACCGGCATGTTATTTCCCCCCAAGAGGGTTAACAAACTGTTTCTATATTAATTGCTACGGTTTGATACGGCGTGATACGGGTCAATACATCCAGAATATTACCGCGCTTGTATACCAACAAATAGCGTGGCAGCTTTTATTTTTTATGGGTGGAATCCCCTATATTTACTGTAGCTTCATCCCGGGCGATTCTATTTCCTGGCCGCTGTTTTTGTATTGCACAGCTTTACAATGTATACTGATTAGAGGCGGGGCGCAGGAGTGATAATCCCCCGGAGCGACGGAACGGATATGGCAGAAGAAGAAAGCGGAATAGACGAATTAATGCGGCTTTCCCAGCAGTTCACCCGGCAGCAGGAAGAACGCGAGGATAGAGAAAAGCAGCGCGAAGCCCAGGGTAAAAAGGTCAGGGGCGTACTGCAGGGACTGAAGGACCTTAATTACTCCATGGCCATCGATCAGCTTAAGGTCGTAGCCGGACCGGAAGTAGTCAAGCAGGTAAACGCTTTAAGGAACCATGAGAACACGGACGAATTGCGCAAAATAATAACGGATTTAGCCGACGACCTGGAAAATCAGCTCCGCATTATTTCAACCTCAAAGTCCGACGCGGCGCCCCTGGTAAATTCCATGAGAACGCTCAACATCCTCATGGACCTTTACTTTTCTTCCCATTAATCAGAATATCATTTCGAATATGCCATCGTTAGAATTTCTGAGGTGATGAGTCCCCAAAAACAACCTGACATGTATTTTACAAGCCGATTCCTCATAGCTATAATATACATAGCCTGATAGATTACTTTTGGTATTAATACTTAAAACGGGTGAACTTACGATATGAAACTGGGTATTGATATCGGCTCGGTGACCGCCAAAGTAGTGGTACTCGATGAAGCCGATAATATAATCGAGTCCAAGTACGTACGCACCATGGGACAGCCGGTCGAAACCATCCTGGCTGAACTGGAGGGCGTTCTCCAGAAATATCCGCCGGATACGTTAAAAGCTGCCGCGGCTACCGGCACCGGCGGACAGCTCATCGCCGGTTTACTCGGTATACCCTTTATTAACGAGATAACCGCCCAGGCCGCCGGTGCGTCCCGCTTTCATCCGGAGGTCCAGACTATCCTGGAGATAGGCGGCGAGGACTCCAAACTCATCGTCCTGGAAAAGGAATCCCCCGAAGCCCTCCCTAAAGTGTCCGATTTCGCCATAAACGGTGTCTGCGCTGCGGGTACCGGCTCTTTCCTCGACCAGCAGGCGTCCCGCATGGACATACCTATCGAGGAATTCGGCGATGTAGCCATGAAATCTGAGCACCCGCCGCGCGTAGCCGGGCGCTGCAGTGTTTTCGCCAAGAGCGATATGATTCACCTCCAGCAGGTGGGTACGCCGGTCCATGACATCGTCGCCGGACTGTGCTTCGCCATGATACGCAACTACAAAGGACAGGTCATCCGCGGCCGAGACCTGGGCAAGCCCGTTTCTTTCCAGGGCGGCGTGGCGGCTAATAACGGCATACGGCGCGCTTTACTGGAAGTGCTGGAACTGAATGAGGCCGACCTGATTATACCGGAGCACTTTGCCGTTCTGGGAGCCGCCGGAGCCGCCATATCCAGCCAGGAAAATTCTCTCCCCGATGATACCCTACAGCGCCTGCGGGACTATATCACCCGGCGGGAATATAAATTCGTCACGTTATCGCCATTAGTCGGCGACGAATATCCTATAGAAATCAATCCGGTAAAAATTGAGTCCGGTCAGCCCGTTGAAGCCTATGTCGGCGTGGACATCGGTTCCATCAGCACCAACGTGGTGATAATAGATAAAAACAATAACGTGCTGGCGCGGCGATACCTGATGACGGCCAGCCAGCCCATCGAAGCGGTGAAACGGGGACTCTACGAGGTGGGGCAGGAATTGAAAGACAGGGTCATCGTCAAGGGCGCCGGCTCGACGGGGTCGGGACGCTACATGACCGGAGAGTTCTTCGGCGCCGACGTTGTTCACAACGAAATTACCAGCCATGCTAAGGCGGCGGCCTTCGTCTGCCCCGACGTGGACACCATCTTCGAAATCGGCGGTCAGGATGCCAAGTACATCAGCCTGCAGAACGGCACCATTATTGATTTTGCCATGAACAAGGTCTGCGCCGCCGGCACCGGCTCCTTTCTCGAAGAGCAGGCGGAAAAGCTGGGTATAAATATCAAAGAAGAGTTTGGCAGCCTGGGCATGGAGGCCAGGCACCCGCTGGACCTGGGCGAACGCTGCACCGTTTTCATGGAGTCGTCGCAGAACTATTACAAGCAGCGGGGGGCAGATAAGAAAGATTTGGTGGCCGGCCTGGCTTACTCCGTGATTAAAAACTACCTCACGAAAGTGGTCGAAGACCGGAAAATCGGTGACCATATCCTGTTCCAGGGCGGCACCGCCTTTAACCGCGCCGTCAAGGCGGCTTTCGAAAGCATCCTGGACAAGCCGGTAACCGTGCCGCCCCACCACGATATCCTCGGGGCTATCGGCGTGGCGATGCTGGCGAAAGAGGAAATAGAAGCCAGCGGGAAGCAGACTCGCTTCCGCGGCTTCGACCTGGCCGGGCGGAATTACGAGCTATCGTCGTTCGAGTGCCAGAGCTGCTCCAACCGCTGCGAAATCCACAAGGTCAACTTCGAGGGGGAGAAGCCGCTCTTTTACGGCTCACGCTGCGGTAAATGGGACAGCCCGGAACAGAAAGAAAAGCGCCAGTCCTCGAAGATACCACGCCTGTTTGAAGAACGTGCTAAGGCCCTGATAAATACATATCCTAAAGACGAACCCGATAGTCCCAACGGCAGGACGGTGGGTATACCACGTGTCCTGTTTTTCCACGAGCTTTACCCGCTCTGGAAAGCCTTTTTCACCGAACTCGGTTTCCGGGTGGTACTATCCGACCCCACCAACCGCCATATCATCCGGCAGGGTGTTGAAAATATCGTCGAAGAGCCGTGCCTGCCTATCAAGCTGGCGCACGGGCACGTACTCAACCTGCTGGAAAAGGAGCCGGACCTTATCTTCCTGCCCGTGCAGTGCACCATGGAAAAGCTCTCCGACGACTTTAACAAATCGTGGAACTGCCCGTTGACGCAGAGCCTTCCCTTTATCCTGCGCAGCTCCACGCGTATCAAGGAAGCCCTGACCGCGGCGGAAGGCAAACAACCCAAGATACTGCAGCCGGTCATTCACCCCGACCGCGGTCGGGACTGGCTGAAGCGTGTATTACGCAAGGTAGCTAGAGACGCCGGAATTACTTCTAAAGACCGGATTGATAAAGCTATAGATGAGGGATTCAGGTCGCTGGATGCCTTCAATGACTGGCAGCAGCAGCGGGGACAGGAAGTCCTTTCGCAGCTCAAGCCTGACGAGAAAGCCATCATTGTCATCGGGCGGGCTTATAACACCTATGACGAAGCCATAACGCTTAATATCTCGGAAAAGCTGCGCGACATGAACGTCCTGGCGATACCCATCGACTTCCTGCCGCTGAAATCAGTGGCGGGGGAGGTTGGTCAAAGCCACCCCAACATGTACTGGAAAGCCGGGCAGAAGATACTCTGCGCCGGGAGGATAATCGCCCGGGACCCGCGGCTGTTCGGGCTTTACGTGACTAACTTCGCCTGCGGCCCCGATTCGTACCTGGTGAAGTTCTTCACCAAGGAGACAGAGGGCAAGCCCTTCCTGACCATAGAAATCGACGAGCATTCCGCCGATGCCGGCATCATCACGCGGTGCGAGGCCTTTATCGACACGATACGCAACGCCCGCACGCAGGGAACCAGTAAATATATCCCGCTGGTCAGCATCTCCTCCAACCATAACGGCAGCCGTATCGTCTATATTCCCTATATGATAGACCACGGCTACGTACTGGCCGCCGCCATGTGCCGCTGCGGCGTCGATGCCGAACCGCTGGCGGAGTCCGACGAATTAACTCTGGAGATAGGCCGCAAGTACACCACCGGCAAGGAATGCTACCCCAGTATCATCACCAGCGGCGATATCG
>CAYVPT010000147.1:0-6528 GCA_964453865.1 uncultured Dehalococcoidaceae bacterium | reverse complement strand
CAATGAATCATTCAGCGCCAACCCTGTATCCTGGTATTTCATGTAGACAGGCTTTCCCTCCTTAACGATACGGGTATTGGGCGAATCAACCTCATAATGGGATGAATGCTCGATGAACTCCGGTGAAAGACCCTGGTGATTGACCAGGTTAATCGCTCCGGTTTTTCTATCCACGGAATATATGCCACCGCTGTCCATGTCGGAAACGGTAATCGCTGCTTCCAGGCAGTACTTAAATGCCTTATCCAGCGAGTTGGTCGCGCTGAGCAGCATACCCAGGTTGCGTTCGATGATGATATTTTCTTCCGCCTGTCCGTGTTCGGCGATAGCTCCCAGGCGTTCGGAGACGGCGTCCAGCAGCAGCATTTCTTCTTTGGAAAAATGCCCATTGCCCGACATCGGTAATGCCCTGGTATAGCCGACCTCGACCTTGCCGACTGTCGCTCCGAGTACGACTATGTCCGTAGATATTTTTAGCTCGGTTTTTCGGTGATTTTTTGTTTTAAATTTTTCCCCGTTCAGTATTATCTGCGCGTAGGTATTATCCGGATGCTCGAAGGCTCTGGGGAGAATATCCGTTATCTCCGCAAACTTCTCGCGGAGGGTTGTATCCGGTGTTCCGGTAACGTTGGCGATATCGTAAAGACACCTCAATTCTTTAATACGCTTATCCAGGGCCAGCTCCATAATATTACGCTCTCGTCTCTCGATAGCGTCCCATTTTCCATCACGGTTAATCAAGGCGAATTGATGGTTGCCTACGACGTCTATAATTTCAGGTGCTCCGCATTCTTCAAGAGGGTAGTTACAGATAGTGATTTTGTTGCTTGAGTTATCGTTATCTCCCCCCTCGAATTCCATGAAACGTTGCCAGTCTTTTTTCTCCAGCCATTTCATATCAAAGGAAGCCCTCACCCCGCTAAAACCGTGAGCGTTAGCCTGGTTCAGTTTCATAGACCAGATATTAGTAGTCCTGTACAGGTTAAGTGCGCCATCATGGAGAAACCATTCAGTACAGGGAATGATCTCCAGTTGCCGCTTGGTGATATAATTATCAAGGTTAAACACGGATTTTCTTAATTCTTTTTCCGCAGACTCTTTATCAAGGGATTCCGAGGTAATCCACAGGCAGAATTCGTCGGCTTTTAGCCCCGCCTTGAAGTAGGGTACTAAAACGTTGACCAGTTCTTCGGCGGTCCGGTAAAAGAGACACAGGCGTGTCCCCCAAGTAATATCACCGATAACATCGATGCCCGATTTTCTATTCGCTTTTTCCATCTGTTGACTCTTGTCTCGCTAATGGAAAAATATGTATCACACTAATAGTAATCAATTATAACAAATACGTCAAGTGTCCAAATATTAACATAATATGTGCCTAATGTATTTTATGTTATATTAATCATCAGGTGTAGTGATTTTCGTTAAGTCTTTTTCTTTTATGATGGTTCTCCTCCCGGCTATTTATTCATTACAATTCCGAATATTATCTGATTTACGGTGACAGGTTCCGTCGCCGCCGCGTCATCCCCGGGTACGTTCGACGTGGATTCATCCAGTTCGGTAATGCGTACTTCCGGGAATATTTCTGCCGACTCAAGAGCAATTGCGTAGTCTATTACCGTAAAAACGCTGTCCGTTTCTCCGCGTACCGTTACCTGCCGGTAGTTTATTTCTATCGAGGTGAAATACGTTAAAGGCGGTAGAGCCCCGGTAACAAAGCGTAAGTTGCTGGTAAAATCGCCCCGGGTACCTAAAAGGCTCTGGTGGGCCGCTTGCAATGCTTCGTTGCTGGTGTTTATTTCCCGGATTTCTTCTTCTATTTGAGCATTTTCCTCGAAAACAAGGGTGGCGAGGTTAAGCTCGCGGCTGATATTGCTGAATTCGGTTTGTTGCCGGGTGTTTTCTTCAATTACCTGACTCCGGACCTGGTACAGAGGAAAGAGGGAGATAACCGCCACAGCAATAAAAACTCCGAATAGTATTAGTTTTGCAGGTTTTGGCTTGGCCCGGATTTTCCGGTATTTACCCGATAATATATTGATATTAATATCATGGAAACGGCCGTCTTCACCCGAGGAAGCGCTTTTAAATGGTGTCTTTTTTAGAGACAGTCCCATGTTCGCCGTATATGAAGCAACCGGAAGCTCCGGCGGGTATTCCAGCGGGGGTGTAAGGGGCTCAATCGGATATTCAATCTCGGCCTGGAGCAGTCCGCTGGCCGGTAATTCCAGCGCCAGGTCGCCGGTCAGCAGCAAGGGAGTCGTCGGACTCAACGGACTTTGTGGATTACGGTTCTGGTAGAAAGCCGCTGTTTTGGTTAGTTCATCCGCGAGTCGCCCGATGTTGTCTTCGAGAGTAGCGCCTTCGCTCCTGGGATTTATGGTATGTATCACCGTGGGGATGCCCCCGGTAACGAAGACAATATCAAAGCAGTCGGGTTCGATATTAACGACGATGGCGTCACTCCGGTTGGCAGCCCTGGCCAACGCCAGCGACTGTAAGTCCACGAGATATGGCTCTATACCGGCGATTTTCAGTGTTTCCTCCAGGGCATCGATAGGATTTCTCGGTACACCCAGGACAAAATAGGACTGTTCTTCTCCTTTGCCGGGTAGAAGCTGCCAGGAGAGATAAAGCTCATCCAGGGATAGTGATATTTCTTTCCTGGTAGCGCGCAGTATAGCTTCATCGAGCATGGCAGGTTTCATCCTGGGCAGATTCAGGAAGCGGTAGGTACAGGACAAGCCCGAAATGCTGGTGATAACCTTTTCTTTGGGTACCCCGGTTGATTTAAACAGGTTGGCGATTTCCTCGCCGACGGTCTGCGGCTCGATAATCTGGCCGTCCTGCACCAGCTCATTCTCTAAAGACAGGTTTCCCCATTTCTTCACCTGCTTTCCTTTAACCGAAAGGACTTTAATGTTGTGGTTACTGATATTTAGAGTGACATACATCTTACTGATTAACCTCTTCCGGTTCGCCCTCTTCCACCTCGTCAACAAACGGGGGCCGGGCAAAGACAGCTACTGATATGATGGCTTCAATGGGTATCGTTCCTTCCTCTCCCTCCTCAACATCGGCACGGTCGACGGCTACGGACTCTATCAGGAGTGTCTCCAGTTCGCCCTTTTCCAGTTGATTAGTGAAATCGACCAGTTGTGTAAAGGCGCCGGTGACCGATATGTCCAGACGGAATACGGAGTAGTCATGACCGCTGAAGCTTTCCGTCCGCCATGGCTGGGTTATCAGCGGTATTGCCTTCACTCCGGTGTCCTCGGCAAGTCGGAGGATAGCATTGATTACCATGGTGGTATTCAACCGGTCGGGGAACAAGTTCCGGGTCGCTTCAGAATCGCTCTGCGCCGCATTCAATCTCTGCTCCAGGTCGGCAGGGGACAGTGGTACCTGCGCCAGTGTTTGTGTCATCCCCTCTATCCTGGATGCCAGCGCTCCATTTTCCCGGCGTTGTTTCAGGTAGTCCGTGGCCATGAGGTAATAGACAACGAACAGGACAAGTACCAGGATAATGATTAACGTTCTTTTCGTTTTCAGGGGAGCCTCTCTTTCAAACTACTTTTTCCGGGAAGATTGATAAAGCAAAGCAAGTATTACTAGGTTTACTAAGGCGATACAGGCCAGGAAGATATTACTTAAAGCAATGTCATTGAAAGTCATTTTTTCCTCCTTGATTTACTCAATCTGCCACAAGACGATAGAAACTGTTGCATTATCGGTATTAATAAATGCACGAATGGTCCGGTCGCCGGCGGTGGCGACGATTGTATAGGCGGCGGAAGCCCCCGCGCTGGCTATCTCCACGGTCTTTACGAAACCGTCATTGCCCGGACCGCGATAGGCTATGGCGAAGATGCCGCCAGATACATTGATAATGCCGGGCTGGTAGCCACTGGAAGTATCGAATTCCAGGGTATCGACAACCGAATTTACGATATCACCATTAGCATCGATGGATACCGTTTTCAGGAAGCCGTCGTTACCGGTGCCGCGGTAGGCAATCGCGTAAATGCTATCAGACACGTAAACAGGCCTGGGGTCATAGCTATCAGTGGTATTATATTCGAGGGAATCGATGACCGAGTTGCCGATATTGCCGCTGGCATCGATAGATACCGTCTTCAGAAAGCCGTCGCTCCCCGAACCCCGGTAGGCGATGGCGTATATAGTGTTATATACTCTGATAATGCCGGGCTGGTATCCGTTAGAAGTATCAAATTCCAGCGAATCGATAACTGAATTGCCGATATTACCGCTGGCATCAATGGATACCGTCTTTACAAAGCCGTCGCTGCCCGGTCCCCGGTAGGCGATGGCATAGACATCGACGGATACCTGAATCATATCTGGATTAATACTCCGGGACCTGTCATATTCCAGTGAATCAATGATCCAGTTGCCGATATTGCCGTTAGCATCGATGGATACCGTCTTCACGAAGCCGTCATTGCCCGGACCGCGATAAGCTATAGCGAAAATACCACCGGATACATTGATAATACTGGGCTGGTAGCCGTTAGAGGTATCATATTCAAGTGAATCGATGACCCAGTTACCGATATTACCACTGGCATCAATGGACACCGTCTTCAGGAAGCCGTCGCTCCCCGAACCGCGGTAGGCGATGGCATATATATTTCCTGCTACATGAACGATGCACGGTTCGTAACCGTTGGAGGTATCGAATTCCAGTGAATCGATAACAGAGTTGGTGATTTCACCGCTGTGGTCAATAGATATAGTTTTCACGAAGCCGTCACTCCCCGGACCGCGGTAGGCGATAGCATAGACATCTCCGGACACGTGTACGATACTGGGCTCGTAACCGTTGGATTTATCGAATTCCAGGGAATCGATAACCGTATCGTTAATGTCCCCGGCAAAGCTGCCGCCTCCGGTGGCATTGGCGGTGACCGTGACACTGGTTGTCAGGCCGTTAATCGTTTCATACAGCTGGTAGGTGACTTCATCGCCGGGTTCGGTGAACTGCTCGGCAAGGCCTCCATTGGTAAGATTCCAGATGGCATGCTCCACCCCGGCATCACAGGCGTTCTGCTGACCGATAGACTCGCCATATACGCGTGAGCCGATAAGGCTGCTGCCGGCGTGGCCGAGAAAGGGCGCTATTACCAGCGCGCCGATGGTCAGGGCCAGTATGGCCATAGGCAGGGCCTGCCCCTTTTCACCGTTCATTAACCTTCCTCCGATGGTCTCAGTAAAACATGGTAGGTGCCGTTTTCACTCACGCCGTAACGCCCTGATGGCGTCGCTGTAAGCAACATGGTAATAAGCCGGTTATTAGTTGAAAATAGGGCGCTGGTGATATTCCGCGCCAGTGTCATCTCTCTTCCACCGGCGGTACGCCGCAGCTCCGTGCCGACCAGCGAGAAAGTAATCGATGAATTATCGGTCATGGTGAGTTGCAGTCCCGTACCCCCGGTGGCGGCTTTCGCCTCCTGTCCATCGTTATTGAACCAGTGAGCGGCATTCTGTAGTTCGTGCGTAGCGGTGAGTCTATCGTTGCCGTATCCGGATACGGTGATTATCTGATAGATTGCCGTACCTAAAAAAGCCACGATTATCCCGGTGGTGGCGATAGCCACGACCAGTTCCACCATGGTCATGCCTTTCTGTCCGTTCATCGGTTTACCTTGTAGTCTTCGACTTGTAATATAGCCTCGCCTTGGCGGGTGATGGTGACGATTACTTTCTGAATATCGGTATCGGTGTTTGGCACGGCGTTTACCCCGACGGATATACCGTAACCTCCGGGCGCGGCTACCAGGGGATAGGTCGTCGCACCCGGATTATAGGAATAGCTCTTGGTGTATTCCAGTTGGCTCTGCGCCAATCCCTGCGCCACGACTTCCCCGTCGTGTTCGCCCACGGCGATTGACCCCGCCGAGAGAGCCACGACAAAAGCAACCACGGAAGTCCCCAGGATAGCCACCGCCACCAGCGTTTCCACCAGTCCCAGGCCCCGCTGTTCACAGACCCGTAACCTTACCCCGGCCGGTTTCCGCCTTTCTTTAATTTTCATTTCTCACACCCGTCCCCGCCGGTTAATGCATCGACCTTAATATCGAATAAAGCGGCGTTATCATGGAAAGGGCGATGAAAATAACCACCAGCCCGACAATTACCGTCAGTATCGGCTCCATCATGGAGATAAGCATATCAATCTTGCGGTTGACTTTTTTTTCATAGAAGTCGGCCAGCGTAGCCAGCGTGCTATCCATGGCGCCGGTCTTTTCCCCGACGACCACCATCTCCACCAGGAGGGTCGGAAAAAGCTCGTTCGCGGCCATCGGCTGGGATAGCCCCGCCCCCTGGACCAGACTCTCTCTGACTTCACTCAGCGCCTGGCGGATAATGCGGTTCCGGTTGGTTTGAACGACGATATCCATAATGGCCGGCAAACGCAGACCGGCTGCCAGCAGCATGGATGTCGTCTGGCAGAAAAAGATTATACTGCGTTCGATAATAATGGTTCCGATTATCGGTATTTTC
>CAYVPT010000146.1:0-6656 GCA_964453865.1 uncultured Dehalococcoidaceae bacterium | reverse complement strand
CTTCTCATCGCCATCAGCATAGCTTTAGCCGCGCCCTCGCCGCTTTCCAGCGGCTGGACAACGTGGTAGGAATCGGCGGTAGCGCCGTAACCGATAATTTCCGCCAGGATATTTGCGTCCCGTTTCCGGGCATGTTCCAGGGTTTCCAGTATCAGAACGACGGCGCCTTCGGAAATGATAAAGCCGTCCCGGTCTTTATCGAAGGGACGGGAGGCTTTTTGGGGTGCATCGTTTCGGGTGGAAAGCGCTTTCAGCGAGCTGAAGGCAGTCATGCCCAGCGGATTAATAATGGCTTCAGTTCCTCCGGCAATCATTACCTGGGCATTGCCGTACTTTATATATTCGTAGGCGGCTCCGATGGCGTCGGAACCGCTGGAGCAGGCGGAGGTCGTGCACATGTTGGGACCTTTGACCTCCAGTGCGATGGATATCTGGGCGGCGGCGATATCCGCTATCATCATCGGCGCCAGGAACGGGCTGACCCGGTCCGGCCCCTTTTCCACCAGCACTTTGGCCTGTTCGAACATCGTCGTCAGGCCGCCGATACCACTCCCGATAAATACGCCGATATCGTCCTGATTGGAATCGTCGATTTTCAGATGAGCATCCTTGACCGCCTGAATACCGGCGGCTACCGACAGCTGGGCGAAACGGTCCATCCGGCGGGCGTTCTTCCGGTCTATATAGTCGGTAGGCTCGAAGCCTTTGACCTCCCCGGCGAATTTAACTGCCATGTCCGAAGCGTCAAAAAGCGTGATATAGTCGATGCCGGACTTGCCGGCGATAAGATTATCCCAAGTGGTAGCCATGTCCAGACCGAGGGGCGTCAGCGCCCCGATACCGGTGACTACAACTCGATTGAACTGACTGGTTATAATAATATCCTCCTCGTTTTTCTGAAATGGGAATGGAGATTTGGTAATTAGATTTCGATTAATTTTTAACATATTTTGAGCATATTTTCAAGTCAATACACTTTATTTGTTCTTTTGCCATCTGGTTATCTGGTGATAACCTCACCCCCCTCTCACGTACTCTCCCCCTCTTGAACATCATGGAAAATCGAGTTAAATAAATAGTTCTGTTCGAGAGGGGGATACAGGGGGTGAGTATAAAAATCAACTGTAAACAAATAATAAAGACCTTTTTGACCCCGCCAGACTGAGAACGGTATAATTTTTACATAATCATCGGGAAATATCTGGCGATTAATGAAGAAAGTAAACGAAAGCCCTGCCGTTGCCCTGGACAGCCTCGGCTGCAAGCTGAACCAGGCGGAGATAGAGGACCTCGCCCGGCAGCTGGAGGCAGCTGGCTACAGACTGGTATCGCCCGGAGAAAAGGCTGATATATATATCCTGAATACCTGCACGGTAACGCATATTGCCGACCGTAAATCGCGGCATTTACTGCGTCTGGCGCACCGCCGGAATCCCGCCGGGCGTATAGTGGCCATCGGGTGTTACGCCCACCGCGCCCCCGGGGAACTTAACCGGATTGAGGAGGTTGAGCTTGTGCTGGACAATGACCGGAAAGCCGACCTTGCGTCACTACTGAAAAAAACCGATGCTTTGAGCCCGGCGGTGCCCGGTGCCGCTAAAAGTCCCGGGATAGATAGCCGCCGTACCCGCGCTTTTCTCAAGATACAGGACGGCTGCCGCAACTACTGTGCTTTCTGCATTGTGCCCTACGTGCGTACCCGCGAAGAAAGCGTACCGGTCGAACGTGTCATCGCTCAGGTCAAGGAGCGGGTGGCGGCCGGATACCGGGAGGTGGTCCTGACCGGCACCGAAATCGGCACTTATTCCTGTGATGGTATAAATCTGGCGGGACTGCTGGAACGTATCCTTAAAGAGGCGGGTATCAAAAGACTCCGGCTTTCTTCACTACAGCCGATGGAGATTACGGAAAGGTTCGTCAGGCTATGGCAGGACCCGCGTATGTGCCCCCATTTCCACCTGTCTCTCCAGAGCGGCAGCGATGCCGTGCTCAAGCGAATGAAACGTCGTTATAATACGGCGGAGTATCGCCGGGCGGTAGACCTTATCCGGGAATCGGTGCCGGACGTGGCTGTTACCACCGATGTCATCGTCGGTTTTCCCGGCGAGACGGAAGCGGAATTCCTGGAGACTATGGACTTCTGTCGTCAGATACGGTTCGCTCGCATTCACGTTTTCCCCTTCTCCCTCCGCCCGGGTACGGCCGCGGCCGACATGCCGGGGCAGATATCTGATGCTGTGAAAAAGGAACGCAATCAGCAAATGCTGGCCTTGGCCAAAGAAAGCGTACAGGACTTTCAGAGGCAATTCATCGGTAAAATAATGGAAGTACTCTGGGAACAGCAGGCCCGGGGTATCTGGTCGGGCTTGACAGGTAATTATATCAGGGTATTTGCCAGAAGCAGAGGAGACTTGACTAATCGGCTTTTAACTGTGAAGCTGATGAAAATGCACCGGGATGGGGTGTGGGGGGAGGTTGTTTAAAAGCTGGCGGTAGTTAAGCGCGCCTACGGCAGTACCGGGCGGTTTTCCAGTATCTTCTTCAGTGACTGCGTCGGCATCAGGAACTCGTCCTCGGTCACGTATATTTCACCGATGATTCTCATTCTTTCCAGCAGGGTGTAAAAGTTGATCGTCCAGCCGATGCCCCACACTGTCGGAGTGAATATCCGGTCTCTATCAGGGTTCCAGCAAAATTCCTTGAATCTTTCGACGTTGGGCAGGCGGAAATCGTAGGGGATAAAACCCAGTTTTCCGTGCCAGTGTCTTTCCTCAGGAGGTTTTTCCAGCTCCTGGCACACTGCCGCCAGAGTGACGGTAATCACTGTTGCCTCAACAAATCTAACGAGCCACTTACCCATAACGACTCCTTGATAAATATTATACATAAAATATGATATTTTGGAAAGCCCGGATGAATGGTAATCAGCCAATCCTTGAAAAGACGGCGGTTCAAGACCTCGTATTCACGCTATATCATTAGGTATGGATATATTTTGTTTGTATTATTTTTTTGTTATGCTATAATTGGTGCGTAATGCCGGAATCTAGCCTTAAAACGAAAAAACAATAGTTCAGGCATTGCCGCATCTTTGATTTTGCCCCACTAATATTGCTGCATAATAGGGGATAGTTTGTATATTATAAAGGGGTATGAATAATTGGAGGTAATTTTGAAAAATTATCTTGCAGCTTTACAGGCGAAAACCAGTCAGGATGACTATGATAAGTTATCCGCCATAGATAATCCTGAGGTATACAGGGCCATATACGAGTCGGCGGAACTCTGTAATCCGGATACCATCTTCATCTGCAGCGATACCCCCGATGAAGTAGCCTATATCAGGAACATGGCGATTGTTAGTGGTGAAGAGAGCGCCGCTTTAGCGAATCCGGGGCACACCTTCCATTTTGACGGCCCCCATGACCAGGGGCGTGACCGCGCCGTAACCAAACTCCTCGTGCCGAAGGGAGATTCTCTCAACGAAGCCCTCAACCAGATTGAACGTGAAGAGGGACTTACCGAAGTGCAGGGATTGTGTAAGGACTCGATGAATGGACGTGCGATGATCGCCCGCTTTCTTACGCTGGGTCCGGCTGATTCCGAATTCACCATTTATTGCCTGGAGTGCACCGATTCCTGGTACGTAGCTCACAGCGTTGACCTTCTCTACCGGAAGGGTTATGATGCCTTCCGCCGGGCAGGTTCGGGGACGGAGTTCTTTAATACCTTACATTCGGCGGGTAAATTAAACGAAAATATGGTGAGTGTGAATCATCAGAAGAAGCGTATCTATATAGATTACACGACGAACACGGTCTACAGCATCAACAACCAGTATGCCGGAAATTCTATAGGTTTTAAGAAGCTGGCCCTGCGGCTGGCTATTCGCAAAGCCCATCAGGAAGGATGGCTGGCCGAACATTTTATGATAATGGGAGTTCAGGGTCCGAACAAGCGCAAGACATATCTTGCCGGTGCTTTCCCCAGCGCCTGCGGCAAGACCTCTACCGCAATGCTGCCGGGGGAAACGATACTGGCCGATGACATCGGGTACGTCCGTAATATCGATGGTATCTGCCGGGCGGTGAATATCGAGTGCGGTATCTTCGGTATTATTCAGGACATCAATCCCGATGATGACCCCCTTATCCATGAGATACTCACCAACCCGGGAGAGATAATCTTCACCAACATCCTGGTCAAGGACGCCAGGCCTTGGTGGCTGGGAATGGATGTCGAGCTTCCTAAAAGCGGGAAAAACTTCACCGGCGACTGGTTTGAAGGCAAGACCGACGAAAAGGGTGAAAAAGTGCCCCCCGCCCATAAGAACGCCCGTTATACCGTCGTTCTCAATGTACTGGCTAATTGTGACCCCGAACTGGAGAATCCCGCCGGCGTCGAGCTGGGCGGCATCTTATACGGCGGCCGTGACTATCGCAGTTACGTGCCGGTCCAGCAGGGATTCGACTGGGAGCATGGTGTTGTTGCTTATGGCGCGGCTCTGGAAACGGAAACGACCTTTGCCACCATCGAGGCCGAAGGTAAGCAGGAGATAAATATCATGAGTATCCAGGACTTCATCTCCATTCCTCTGGGACAGTATCTCCACAACTACCTGCAATTCGGGAAAAATCTGGAAAAAGTACCGCTGGTGTTCGGGGTGAATTACTTCCTGAGGGATTTAAAAACCGGGGAGTTTTTAAACGGCCACCAGGACAAGCATGTCTGGGTAAAGTGGATGGAACTCCGCGTTAACAATGACGTCGAAGCAATAGAGGCTCCCACCGGCTTGATTCCGAAATACGAGGACCTGCAGCCGCTCTTTCGTCAGGTCCTGGATAAGGAATATTCCAGAGAGGACTATGTCAAGCAATTCACCATTCGCGTTCAGGAAAACCTGGCCAAGCTCGGACGTGTGGAAGCTTTCTACCGTGAAAATATTCCCGATTTGTCATCCGAGGTATGGCACGTGCTTGCCGAACAGCGCGAACGCCTGCTTAAAGCCCAGGAAAAATTCGGGAACTATATTTCGCCGGAAAGCCTTGATAGTAAAGCTGAGTAATTTTATAACCATGCAACTAAATAGAGAGCCCCCTGAGTAATATCGTGGGGCTTTTTTCATGTCTGGTGTAAAATAGCTATCAACTATGAATAGGTGATTATGATTATTTGTTATTTTATTAGTTTGAAAGAATCAATTATATCCTGTAACCCGCTGAATAATTGTGGCGATTCATCAGAAATAGGAACGTATGAGGTTATAACGCCGTAGGCCCTGCTTGCATAAAGGAAAGACTTATATACTTGATATACAGTACCATTGAAATATGGTTGTGTTGTGATAAAGACCGAACTATTATTTTGAGGTGATACATGAACATCACTTTCAGATATTTGATAATCTTGAGGTTTTAGCAATTCTATAGTAAAATCAGTGTACTCTTGAATGTTTGTAAAGGAACCAATATCCTCTATTGTAATAACGACATTCGACCTATATAGTTTAACCATTTGATTTGAGAGAATTAATATAGGAATATCTCGTGTTGGTACAGCAAATATAGGACCAAAACTAGCCTTAAATTGAGGTGAAGGTTCCCAGAACTGCCATTTATCATCCGGTATTGATATAGTAAATCTATATTTCCCAGAGTAATAGTTTCTTCCCAGAACACCATCTTTTCCCTTATTAATGGCAAGTTCTTCAGGTGGTTTCAGCTTTTTCCATACCGATTTACCAACATCAACTACCTCAGGAAGTAACTTTATCACTCCAACTGCTGTTGTCACTACTGCCATTTCCATCCCGCACCTCCAAGATGGTTATTTCAAGAGTGATTATACCACTGTTGCAGGACATAATATACATCTCTTTGGATATTTATGAAAAACAATATCGCGCATGGAGGGATTCTCCCGATTATTCGTCAATGTCCGCTCCCGGCGTGGCTGATATAGGCGTAGTAAGAAATCTGCCCGGATAAAAATTTCGTTTACCGGATTTTCTTAAAGATGTAGAAATCGGACCGGGACGTATTTTCAATATCCGTGTTATCGAACGGATAGAGATTGTCTATCTTGCGGACCATTTGCCAGTCCGGCGCGTTTTCCGTAATCCACCGGGTAAACTCCCTGTTTTTCACGTGGTATGACTGGCTTTCATCGTAATTACTCGCATATATGATGACGTATTTTTTCGCTGAACCGAAGAGTACCTTCATATATTCGTTGAAGACATCGTCTTCTATCAGATGAAAAATAACGTCGAGAGACAGCGCCGCGTCAGCCGGTCGGATGTCTTTATTGTCGGATAGACTCCCCGGCTCGAATAAAAAGAATCTCTTTGACGCATCGCCGGCAAACCTTTCCCGGCACATCTTGATAGCCGTGGGTGAAACATCGAATCCAGTGTATTCGGTGTAGTCTACCAGAGAGAGCTGGGTACCGTCGCCGCACCCGAATTCGATTACGGATTCGATACCGTTTTCCTTGATAAATGAATTTATCACGTCGGCTTTAAACTGGGCGAGTTTACCGCTAGAACCGCCGCCGGAACGGCCTCCTCTGGCGTACCGCTGTTCCCAGTATGCCTGTGAACCGGGAAATTTATGAAATCTGCCGAGTAAATACCTGTAGACGGACCTGGCTATTCT
>CAYVPT010000145.1:0-6698 GCA_964453865.1 uncultured Dehalococcoidaceae bacterium | reverse complement strand
TTGTGGGCTCGGAAAAAAGGGAGGATGAAATGGCTAAGCAGAAATTTGACAGGTCAAAACCGCATGTAAACGTAGGTACTATCGGTCACGTCGACCACGGTAAGACTACGCTGACCGCGGCGATGACGCTATGTTTATCAAAAACAGGCACTTCGACTAATTACAGCTCCTTCGAAAGCATTGACAATGCCCCGGAGGAAAAGGCGAGGGGTATGACTATTGCTATCGCCCACGTCGAATACGAGACGGATAAACGGCATTATGCCCATATCGATTGCCCCGGGCATGCCGACTTCATTAAAAATATGATTACCGGCGCTGCCCAGATGGATGGCGCCATACTGGTAGTCAGCGCCCCGGATGGCCCCATGCCCCAGACCCGGGAGCATGTCCTCCTGGCGCGTCAGGTGCTGGTTCCCTATATAATCGTCGCCCTGAACAAGGTCGACGCTATGGAAGATGAAGAGTTGCTCGAACTGGTCGAGGTAGAAGTCCGGGAACTGCTTACCAAGTATGAATTCCCCGGTGATAAAACGCCCGTCGTCAGAGTAAGCGCCCTGAAAGCCCTGGAATGCGGCTGCGGCAAGAGGGAATGCAAGTGGTGCGGTCCTATCCTGGAGCTGGTAGATGCTATCGATAGCTATATCCCGGTACCGCAGCGTGCCAAGGACCAGCCCTTCCTGATGCATGTGGAGGATGTCTTCAGCATTAAAGGACGGGGTACCGTGCCTACCGGCAGGGTAGAGCGCGGTATTATTAAAGTTGGTGACGAGGTGGAAATTGTCGGTCTTCACCACGAGCCGCGCAAGGTGGTGATAACCGGACTGGAAATGTTCCACAAGACCCTGGACCAGGCGGAGGCCGGTGATGCCGTCGGCGCCCTCTTGCGTGGCGTTGAACGTACTGATATCGAGCGCGGTCAGGTCCTGGCAGCCCCCGGATCTATTAAACCGCACACCTATGCCGAGGCCCAGGTATACGTTCTTACCAAGGATGAGGGTGGCCGTCATACCCCCTTCTTTAACGGCTATAAACCCCAGTTCTACATCCGCACCACCGATGTCACCGGCAGCATTGAGCTTCCGGAAGGTGTGGAAATGGTTATGCCCGGTGACAATATCAATATGAAAATCAAGCTCATTTACCCCGTCGCCCTCGAAAAAGGCTTGCGTTTCGCAATACGTGAAGGAGGCAGGACGGTTGGTGCCGGCACCATTAGCCGTATCATTGAATAAATTATGGCCAAGAAAGCTGAAGCCAGAGGGGTGATTTACCTCGCCTGCACCGAGTGCAAGGAGCGTAACTATACCACGTTTAAAAACAGGAAAAACGATACGCAGCGTCTGGAACTCAATAAATATTGTCCCCGCTGCCGTATGCATCGCTTGCATCGGGAGGCAAAGTAGGGCGGTATTGCGAATTAATATCGGAAGTGACCGGCGATGACACAGCAAACAGCAACCAAGCGGAAAGGCTTCAGGCTTTTTAATTATGTCGGCGAAATTGTTAATGAGCTGAAAAAGGTGGTATGGCTCACCCGGCGTGAAGTCGCTTACCTGACCGGGCTGGTGCTGGTGGTGGTTATTATTACCGGTATTGTTTTAGGAGTTCTTGATTTTAGCTTCTCTCAACTCGTGGACAAGATTTTCCTGGCTGGATAAAGTCCCGCTTTCCGGACTTTTATTGAGGTTGTCTGATGTACAGCACCAGCGTCGCCTTTCCCGATAATATATGTAGTGAGGTTGTTTGTGGCGGAAAATGATAATAAATGGTACGTGATTCATACCTATTCTGGGCATGAAGAGCGTGTCAAGAAGAACCTGGAACAGCGTGTCAAATTCATGGACTCGGGAAATGAAATCATGCAGGTGGTGATACCCACCGAAGATGAGATAGAGGTCAGGGGCGGGCGCCGGCGTACGATAACCAGGAAGATATTACCCGGCTATGTCCTCGTCGAGATGAAGATGAACGAGAGCAGCTGGTCGGTCGTCCGCAATACCCCCGGGGTTACCGGTTTTGTCGGCAGCGGCAATACCCCCACACCCCTGGAAGAAAAAGAGGTCGGTGAAATTTTAAAGCAGATGTCCGCCGAGGCTCCAAAAGTCAAGGTCGGCTTCCGCCAAGGACAGAGCGTCCGCGTTATCGATGGCCCCTTTATCGATTTTGTAGGTGTCGTCGATGAGATAAATATGGAAAAAGGCAAAGTCAAGGTGCTTCTCTCCCTCTTCGGCCAGGAAACGCCGGTGGAGCTTGACTTTTTACAGATAGATAAACTCTAAGTTTAAATGTCATTCTGAGGGAGCGGAGCGACCGTAAGAATCTGCTTTCAGGAATATCGGAGAATTAAATGGCAAAAAAGAAAGTAAAAGCAGTTATAAAATTGCAGATACCCGCCGGGCAGGCAAATCCGGCACCGCCGGTAGGCCCGGCTTTAGGCCAGCATGGACTTAACATAATGGCCTTCTGTAAGGAGTATAACGACCGTACGTCCGGTCAGGCCGGTTCCATCGTACCGGTGGAGATAACCGTCTATGAGGACAGGACATTCACCTTCGTTACCAGGACACCGCCCGCGTCCGATTTACTCAAGAAAGCCCTTGGCGTCGAAAAGGCCAGTGGCGCTACCGGGCATGAAGAAGCCGGGACGCTCTCCCGGCAGAAAGTCCGTGAAATCGCCGAGCTTAAAGCCAAGGATCTGAATGCCAATAGTATTGAAGCCGCCGAGCGAATTATCGAAGGGACTGCCCGGAGTATGGGTATTAAGGTGGAGTAATATGGTAAAAAACGGAAAGAAATACCGGGAAGTCGCAGCTCTGGTTAATAGTGAAACGGCGTATCAACCCGAGGAAGCGGTCGATCTGGTGAAAAAGACCGCCCGTACCAAGTTCGATGAAACTGTGGAGCTTCATCTGCGCATGGGTCTCGACCCGCGTAATGCCGCCCAGCAGGTAAGGGGGGTGGCTTTATTGCCCCACGGACTGGGCAAGAAAGTCCGTGTCCTGGTCTTCGCCCAGGGTGAAGCGGAAAGAGTCGCCTCCGATGCCGGGGCTGACTTCGTCGGCGGGGAAGATATTATCAAGAAAATCGAAGGCGGCTGGGTTGATTTCGATACCGCCATCGCCATTCCGGAAATGATGAGCAAGGTGGGTAAACTGGGTAAAATCCTGGGGCGCCGCGGCCTGATGCCCAATCCCAAGTCCGGCACGGTCGCTGCCATGAATGATTTACCCCGGGTCATCGAGGACGCCCGCAAGGGCAGGGTGGAATATAAGCTGGACCGCACGGCCATCATCCATGTGCCCCTGGGCAAAGCCAGCTTCGATGCTAAAATGCTCATGGGCAACCTGACGGCTATCATGGAAGCAGTCGTTAAAGCCAAGCCCAGCGGTGCCAAAGGACAGTACATTAAAAGCGCCTATATCACCACCACCATGGGACCCGGCATAAAACTGGACCTTTCCTCCGCGATGAGTCTAACCGCCAGCTAACTGGATTAGACTGGAGAAAGTTTCCTAGGAGGGGCTTTTTAGCCCCTCTTTTTGTATCATCCTCTTAGTCTTCAAAACTCTTCTTAACAACGTTAAAGACCTTTACTGGATAGACTGCATCGTAGGGCAGATTGTTCGCCTTAAAGCCTTGTTCGATTATCTCCTTGTTGGGTGCCTCATATTCGCAGAAGAACTTGCCGTCCGTGAAATCGCAATAGGTCTGCTTCCAGGAAGTGCCCTCGGGAAGAGGTGGCAAGTTCTTCAACATTGCCATCAATTGTTCCTCGGTCATTGGCATAGTGTGGACTGCTATAAATTTCGCCATCGCTTTAGCCCCCTTTATTAGTTGAGTGACATTATTCTAGTCCGAGAGCCAATTTTTGTCAACACACATTATACATAGGACAATATCTACCTCTGGTTTTTAGGTGCTTAACTTACCCCCATCCCATCGGCTGTTATCTATTCCCACCCGGGCTGCCCTCGCACCACCTGCAGCTTAGCCCCGTAGTATATCTCACAGTTCTTTAGGTTGCTGTCTTTTCCAACCCTGCCGAGGGGGGACTAAGCGGGATTTTCGTACCCATAACAGGGTAGTGCGTAGCGAGAGGGGTCGAAGCCCCCTTTCCAAGACTATCTGTAGAAAACCTTGAAGTCATGTTATGCCTTCTTGCGAAATCAATTCCATCGTTACAGAGACTTGGAGAAATGTGGTGAAGTGAATAATATTTTCGGGTACTGACCCATTTTAACCCAATGATTACAACAGTTGTACCGCTCTAATACATTTCAAGATGGAGGTAAGTCCATAACCATGGTAACTAGGTAACAAGTGGTATCACTGTTGGGGTCAGGTCAGTTAAAGTCCCCATAAGTACCGTAAGCCTCGCATGCCACCCCTGCACCAGTTTCCCATTAGGGTGGGGTACCCAGCAAGAATCTAGTGTTTTACGAGTGTTGACGAGACGCTTGCGCGGGTGTAATATTTTCATGCTCATTAGGATTGGGGGAGTAACAGATGTTGAAGAACCTCAAGCTAGAAAGGCAAATCGCATTCATCGACGTCGAGACTACTGGGACCAACCCAAATACTGACCGGGTGGT
The DNA here is from genome assembly GCA_964453865.1 of uncultured Dehalococcoidaceae bacterium. Taxonomy (GTDB): domain Bacteria; phylum Chloroflexota; class Dehalococcoidia; order Dehalococcoidales; family RBG-16-60-22; genus CAYVPT01. Next base: position 2,103 of record CAYVPT010000145.1, on the reverse strand, counting down.
AGAGCTGTCAGTTTATAAGGTTCACCCGGGAGGTAGGGAGGAGTATAAGAGTCACAGGGTAAACCCCGGGGGGGGGGTGCCCATCCCAGCCGAGGCGACCGCCGTCCACGGCATCACCGACGCGGACGTGGCGGGCCTGTCGGCGTTCCACCAGTACGCTAAGAGCGTGAGTGAATCCCGCGATGGCTGCGACATCGCGGGATTCAACGTCATCAAGTTCGACCTCCCGTGCCTCGAGGCGGAGTTCGCCAGGGCTGGCGTCGAGTTCTCCCGCCAAGGCCGGTATCTGGTTGACAGCATGGTTATTTTCCACCAGCGCGAGCGCCGTGACCTCGAGGTGGCGTACCGTAAGTACTGCGGTGGGGAGATGGAGAACGCCCATTGTGTAGAAGAAGACGCGAAGGCGGCTGCAGAGGTTCTGGACGGGCAACTGGAAATGTACGGTGATTTGCCCAAGGACATGGCCGGTTTGGGTGCCTTGTGCTATGAAGTCAGGGAAGACTATGTTGACACAGAGGGCAAGTTCATCTGGGTAGAGGGCGAAGCTGTCTGCGACTTTGGCAAGAAGCATAACGGACGAAGTTTGGAAGAGATAGCCGCGATAGACCCGGGTTATCTGAGTTGGATTGATGGCGCAGACTTTTCTACCGAAGTTAAGAGGATTGTAAGGAAGGCGCTTCGAGGAGAGTTTCCTCAAATGGGATAACGCCGTGTATCACATGGAGTGCCACATCACGAATCCGGGCTTCTCAAGATAGAATTAGCGTGTCATTTCAACTAGTGTTTTGACACTCTGATTAAAAGTCAAGCTACTAAAATGTCGGTTTTAACCTACCCTTGAAGCTGTAATCGACCCGAAAGCTATTAAGTTTCTAAATAATCAAGTTGACATTACTACAAAAATCAGGTTGACAACCGCCATAAAAACACGAATGGCTCCGAATGATCAGAACCATTATTACCCTATCATCAATTACGCTTGTTGTCAAGAGATATTCTACAATACGGAAAAATTAACGAGTTTTACTACCAATTTGCTGGGGATAAATTAGACTGTACAATGTTTATGAAGGCGGAAATGCTAACCTGAATTTTGGCTTTCTACAGACCAGAACCGTTCGTGGCAACGCGTGAAACATATTGACAATTATTCCCGGTTATTGACCTTACCGCCATTTACTCAAAGACCAGAATTATCCCCCTTTCGCTGACCACATACATGGCCGGCCCATTTTATCCTCTTTAAATTATTATTTGAGCGACTTGATTCAAGAATTGTTATATTAATAATATAAATTTATCTTCCAACCATCAAGCTCGGCAGCCACAGGCTCAATTTCGGAATAGCCGCTATGATCACCAGAAACAGCAGCAGCGTTACAAAGAATGGTGCTATACCTTTCAAAAGCTCACCGGTTGGTACGTTAAATGTATTTCTGGCAAGGAAAAGGTTTATTCCCATAGGCGGCGTGATCAAGCCCATCTCCATATTGGTTACGTAGAGGATGCCAAACCAGAGGGGATCGAACCCAAGCGCGGTAACTAATGGTAAAAAGATAGGGATGGTGAGCATCATGATGGTAATGCCTTCAATAAAGCAACCCAGGATAAGCATAAGTATCATAACAATTCCGATTACTAAGTATGGCGGTAGATTCGCATTGACAACAAAGTTTGTCATATTTTCTGCCAGAGAGGAGGTCCCTATCACGTAGGAAAAGAACTGGGCGCCGACGAAAATAAACATGAGCATGGCATTTATCAAGGCTGCTTCTATCATTGCCCGGTATAGGTTTTTCCATCTCAGATGGTAGAATAGAACGGCGATAGCCAGCACGGTAAAAGCGCCGATTCCCCCGGCTTCCGTGGGTGTAGCTATGCCGAGATAAATCGAGCCGAGAATAAAGACGAATATTAAAGCTATTGCCCAGATCTTACTCAACGAACCCAATCGTTCTGCCCAGGTTACCGAAGCTCCAACAGGCCCAAGACGGGGGTTTCGCGCGCACAGGACTATAGGCAAAGCCGCCAGTATAATCGCCAGGATGATGCCGGGTATGATACCGGCGATAAAAAGCCGCCCGAGAGAAACATTGGTTAAAA
>CAYVPT010000144.1:0-6699 GCA_964453865.1 uncultured Dehalococcoidaceae bacterium | reverse complement strand
ACGGAGCCTTTGGCCAGCCGGGGAAGGTACTGGTATATCCGGCGGTTGGCGCGCGCGTCCCGGTATACCCCCAGCTTTGGCCCCACCCGCCCGCTCTCGAATACCGGTTCGCCTTCAATCATGCCCAGCAGCAGCGGCCCGATGCAGGTAAAGTCATCCTTGCCGGCGTAGAAGGCTTTACCCTGCTGCGCCTCGACCAGCATTTCGCAGAAATCGAATTTCTTATCCGGCTTCTTCAGTCCTTTCGGCTTTACCGAAAGGAATTTGACGCCTACGGGACTCCTTTCAAACTTGAACTTCTCAAATACGGACAGTTCTTTAGGGATTGGGCTCATTATTACCTCCTTGTGTGATGTGAATGTTGCGTGCTACTCACTATAATAAGGTTGTTGCTTCTGATATTCAAGCTGGCTTTACTGGGAGAGTAAAAACGGGAGGGAAAACGCTTATGGCAGGGCGTTTTTAGCCCAGGTATTCTTTGACCATTTCCGGGTCGTATTCAGCCATGCGGCCGGGGCATTTGAACTGCGTGCAGAGCCGGCAGCTTATAAAGCCCGTATAATTGGGGAAGACTATCCCCGAGCGTGACTTAATCGGCTTCATGGCGCCGCCGGCAGTCAGCGATACCCCGATTTGCTTCTCAGCCCCGCCGAACAGGGCGAACAGCGGCTTCTGCTGGGTTATCGGCCAGTCTTCGAGCTCCCCGGGATTCATCAGGGCCGCTTGAGGCATTTCGTGTTTCTCTTTAATGTATTCGGTAAGGTAATCTACCGCCGAGACCAGTACCACTGTTTTAAAAGCGTCGAGACAGAAATTCCTCATCATGTCCCTCGGCGGCACGGTCACCTCGTCCAGTTCTTTCCCGATGGTGGCGATGAACGGTATCACCGTGTCTTGATTCTCCAGGAGCTTGCTGAGAATCTTGCTGGTAAAGACGATGCCGTCGATGTCCACCGTGGTGTTATCGATAACCCTGGCGTGCGATATCCGGTAAACCGCGCGGAAACGTGCCAGGCTGCGGGACGTCTCCGCCAGCTCGCGAGCCATCCACTCCAGGCGTTTACTGCTGTTGCTGAGTGGCAGGCGTTTGACTACTTGTTCGATATCGAGTTGGACAGGCATTTCTACCCGGTATACCCTTTTTTCTTCAGAATTCATCGAGTTATTCAGTTTCCCGGATTACTTTGTATTTATTAAGGACTAATCCACCCATGAACTCTTGGGTTCGGCGGCGAGTCCGACCTGCATCATGCCGTACGGTCTTTCGACCTTGTTGCAAACGATGGGGAAATGCGGTGTTCCTTTGGGAAGGGCGACCACCGTGGGAACGTTGATATTATACTTCTCATGTTCCTCGCCTATCTCAAGGGTGATGTCCGCCCCCAGGTAGCTGAGGTCGTCGGTGTTGTGCCCGAAGAATATCAGGCACGAATCGTAGGGATGCACCATCGCCCCTTGGCCGGGATACCACTCCCCGGGCTGGTTGTAGAGTCCCATCGTATAATTAATGCTCAGTCCTTCCAGTTCTTTGCCGGGCATGGACATGGTCTGTACTGCATTCGCCCCGCCCGGTCCCTTTTTCACCGGCATTGGGTGAATGAGATGAGCGTATTTGTTTCCATCCGTGGTGCCTTCCTGTTTTACCCCTTCCCCCGAATACTTGGCGGCGAGGGCCAGGTGGAAATGCCCGAAGGATTTATAGACTTTCTCGGTGACCAGCGGACAATGCGGCATACCTTTGGGAGCCACGCCGACCGTCGGTACGCTGAAACGGTGTTCTTCGTATTCCTTGCCCAGCGTCAACATCATGTCTGAACCCAGGTAGCCGAGGTCGTTGTCATCGTAACCGAAGAATAACAGCAACTCATCGAACGGGTGAATATGTGCCCCTCGATTGGGAGCCCAGTCACCAGTCTGGTCGTAGACTCCTATGATGAAATTAAGCTCGAATCCCTGCAGTGCATCCCCTCCCACGAATGTCAGTTCCTTGGCGTTGGCGCCGCCTTTGCCTTTCTGAAATTTCAATTTACTTACCAGGTCTTCGTATTTTTTGGCTGCCACGGAATTTCCTCCTTTATTGGTAACTAATCATCGCCTTATTGATGTCCTGTCTGATATCTTACCTTAATTGACCATAGAATTAAAGGAGAAATGAAAGAAGTTCTGTTGGCTATTGATTGTCAGTTGATAAGCCCCCTGCTTTTTAAATATCTTTTCCCACCCTAACCGCCCTCGTAACATTGGCGGCTTACCCCGTAGTATACCCCCCACCCCTAAAAAGTGGAGTGCGTAGCGAGAGGGGGCGAAGCTCTTTCTCAAATTCCTTCCCCCTCTCAAATAATATAAAAATCGAGCACTAGAGATAAATCTGTTTGAGAGGGGGATTGAGAGGGTGAGTATGTGAAATCAAACATATACAAGTAATACTGAAAATAATTCCTGAAACATTTGATGAGATGGTTCCTGGATTAAACAAATTGCCTCCGGATCGCTTGTCCAACCCGGAGGCAATCCTGTTTTTACCTCAATTACCGGTTGGGTCGGATTTTGCGATAGCAGTCGCTGCAGTAAACCGGTCTATCCCCGCGAGGCTCAAAGGGGACTTCGGTACTTTTACCACACTCCGCGCATACTGCCGGGAACATCTGACGGGGGGCACCATAGCTGTTTCCGTAGCGTTGTGCCTTCCTTGCCTGACGGCATTCGGGGCATCTCTTTGGTTCGTTCGTGTATCCCTTTGACTGGAAGAATTCCTGGTCTTCAACACTGAAAGTGAAGCTGGCGCCGCAATCGGCGCATTGCAGGGTTTTGTCCTCAAAACTCATTGGATGGCCTCCTCTCTTCGATATTTAGTTAGAGTTTGGGTCATCCAATACTTTAGATAAATCAATGTATGTGGCTTCTCTGAGTTTGTAATAACCTAAACCTAAACCATATATATTTTATAATATAATATAGCTACTTGCAAGGGGGGGTACTCGTTCGGGTACTCAAGCCGGTAATTTATAGCCCTGTTCCCGGGCTTGCCTGTCCATCTCCGTGGTAAGCAGGCGTTCCAGGGGCATCAATACGTCATCACCAGCCTTGCGTAAATCTATGGTTTTCAGGTAACACTTACATTTATCACACACGTTGAGTTGATATATACCCTTTTCATCCGTAAAAATGGCTAGAGCATCGGGGTCCTGCGTTCCACAGTAAGGACACTGGAGTCGCTGAAAAAGCCATTCGGAATCACAGCGTGAGCACAGGAGGTACCTTGCCCCCCGTTCCGTTTCCAGAAAAGCCATATCCGGGATACCTCCGCAGACGGGACAGTAGTTACGGCGCCATTGTTCCTGGTCAACGGAATCAACTAATAACTCGGCGTGAGCAGCCAGCACGGGCTTGAGAGTGGATTGTATTATCATCCCTATGGAAGTTACGCTGTCGCCATTTAACATCGCCGGCGGTAGCGCCTCGCCGGTATACCATGCCCTGATTGCTTTTTTAGTGAGAAGGCTGCCGGCTGCCAGCTTTTTCGGCAGCTCGTGAATCTCGCCGAATAAACCCGGATATTTAGCAAAGGTATCCGCTACCCTGACAAACGTATCCTTTAATAATGCTGAATCGATGTCGAGGTCCTGAAAGGTTAGTATCGGGATTCCCTGCTCTATTCGTTTGTTGATAATATCGCCGGAAAGACTGACCGGCGGTGTTCCGATTTGTTTCCGGACTGAGGCTTGAACACGAAGCATGTCCCGAAAGAATTGGAGGAGGGGGGGAATTTCCCCCTTCTCCTTTTCCATCTCTGTTATTTTTTTCAGTATTTTCTTATCGTTGTCCTTGGCCACTATTCCTTTACTTTCTTTCCTTTGGAAACCTCTTCAAACCATTTGCCGTGATGGGCTTTGGCGTACTCGGCGGTAATTTTGCCGCCGGTCATGGAGGCCCAGGCTTCGGTCATGAGCGGGTGAATTACGCCGAGGTAGATGTGGAGCAGGAACATGGCGCCGGTAACGATAAAGGATATGTCATGGATAAAGACCATCCACTGCAGGGCTGCCGGCGACGCGGTTGTCTTGGCAAACCACATCGTAAGTCCGGTAACAACAAAGAGAAGCCCGAAGACCAGGACCAATACCCACCACATCTTCTGGCCGGTATTCATGGAGCCCTGCGGGGGCATATCTTTCTCGTCGCCCAGGAAGTAATAGCGGGGCGCGGCTTTCAGCCAGCCTATATCATCACTTCCCCAGCTAAAGGCCTGCTTGAGACCTCTGCCTACCGAAGCGGGGTCTAAAATAGTGTAGATAATCGGCGCGATGATAAAGATGGCGGCGCCGATGCGGTGGATGTAGCGTGTCCAGCCGTCTTCAGCCAGGAATCCCAGTCCCGGGATAAACAGCACGAGACCGGTGAGAAACAGAAGGACAAAAGCTCCCGAGTGTATCCAGTGCAATACCCGTATTGCTTTCCGGTACTTTTCTACCTCATTAGTCGTCATTTCGCCTCCTTATTGGAGTTAGCCCGGGCTACCAGCCAGTTCATTCCCAGTCCGACAATAGTCAGGCCGCCTACCGCCCAGCCAACTGGTTGAATTACATTCTTCCAGGCGAAGGTAGCGGCGGAAACGGTCGGATTTTCCGGCAGAAGATAGGTCTCCGGTGTGTCTTCGAGAACATACATGACGTGTAAGCCGCCAAGCTCTGTTTCGCCGTAAAGATTAGCCTTGCTGTATCCTTTGGCCTGTAATTCGGCCACTCTGGCTTTGCCTTTGGCTACCAGGGCATCGCGGTCACCGTATTGCAGCGCCTTCGGCGGGCAGGTCTTGACACAGGCCGGCTCCCAGCCCTCGGCAATACGGTCATAGCCTTGAGAGGTGCAGAACGTGCATTTGTCCATCTTAGCCTGTCCCGTCCAGATATTACGGTCGGAACGCGGTACGTTAAAGGGGCAGGCATCCGCGCAGTAGCCGCAGCCGGTACAGGTGTCCTTGTTATAAGCGACAAAGCCGAGTTCATGATGGTAAAGGCTACCATTGGGGCAAACACGGACACAGGCGGCGTCGGTGCAGTGCATACAGGCTTGCCGGGTAAAGAGCCAGCGTACTTTGCCATCGGTCTCTACTTCCGTAAACCTCATTTTCAGCCAGGTCTGCGGGGAGAGGTCAGGTGGATTTTCATAACTGCCCCGGTTCTTCGCCTCTACGCCGTTTTCTGTTGTTGGTATATTTTCATCGTTCTCGTTCCACTGTTTACAGGCTACCTGGCAGCCACGGCAGGCGGTACACTTTGTTGCGTCGTATAGAATCGCTTTATCTGCCATTTTTTCCTCCTACTCTCTCGCTGTCTAAGCCTTCTTGACGTTTACGAGGAAGGCTTTAAATTCCGGAATCATGGTGTTGGCGTCACCGACATGGGGTGTCAGGCAATTGGCACTATCTCCGGTGGAGAGTCCGGTGTAACCCCAGTGCCAGATAACGCCTACCTGGTGTACCTTGCGCCCGTTCATCTGGAACGGTTTGAAACGCTTGGTCACCACGGCAACCACTTCGACCTTTCCGCGGGCTGATTCCACGATAACCTTATCGCCGTTGGCGATTCCCTTATCCGCCGCCAGTTCCTCGCTCATCTCACAGAAGGGCTCTGGCTGCGCTTCGATTACCCAGGGCATATTCCGGGTCATCTGCCCGCCCTGCCAGTGTTCGCAAACACGATAGGTCGAGCAGACAATCGGGTATTTATCGGGTTTCCCCTGTTCATCCGGGTGCCATATTTTAAATGCGGGATTGCTCGTTTGTTTCGACATGGCGTTATCTACTGGTGTCTCCCAGGGCTCGTAGTGCTCGGGGAGAGGGCCTTCTGCCATGCCCGGTCCGAAGAAGCGGGAGAGGCCTTCCGGTTTCATGTTAAACGGATAATACCCGCCTTGGTTCATGGGCGCGGCGCCACCGTCCGGAACGTCACCGTCCCAGCCGCCTTTCTCACCTTTAATTGGGTTCCACTTGATGACCGGTTGTTCCGCATCCCAGGGATTACCATCCAGGTCAACGGAGGCGCGATTGTAGATGATACGCCGGTTGACCGGCCAGCACCAGGCCCATTTCGAATACAGGCCGATATTGAACGGGCCATCATCCAGACCACGCCGGCTGGCACGGTTGCCGGGTATCGGGGCGTCAGGTTCGGCATCCGGCTCGACATAGCTGTTGCAATAGAGCCAGTTGCCTGATGATGTCGTACCGTCATCTTTCAGTGCGGAGAAGCTGGCGGCCAGCTTACCGGTAGTCAAGTCGTAGCCGTTGATTTCCTTGGCTACGGCGCGGACATCCGGGTGGTCGGCGCCGTAGTTCCAGTCGAGTTTGCTTAATGACCCGGCGCTGGGTCCACCTTCATCCGTATAGAGTTTAATCAGCCTCCGGGCGAGCTGGTCCAGCATCCAGAGGTCATCCTCGGCTTCTCCCGGTCCGTCACCAGCCTTGTAGCGCCACTGACTCCAGCGGCTGCTGTTGGTAACACTGCCCTCTTTCTCCCAGGAGTTAACCGCCGGCAGGAGGAAGACCTCGGTCTTGATGTTAGCTGTATCGGCTCCGGGGCGCTTCCAGAAGTTAGATGTTTCGGTCTGCCAGACATCGGTAACCACCATCCAGTCCAGTTTATCCATTGCCGCCCGTTCCAGGTTGGCGTTAGGACCGCCGACCGCCGGGTTCTGCCCCCA
>CAYVPT010000143.1:0-6702 GCA_964453865.1 uncultured Dehalococcoidaceae bacterium | reverse complement strand
ATAGGTCCGAAGTCATACGGCCCATACGGCACCAAAGGCTGGGGCAAGATATCTCACGGTCCGCATATGCATAAATATCCCGAGCTGATGATGCACCTGGGTACTGACCCAGACAACCCGATGGACCTCGGAGCCGAAGTAGAGATATGCATGGGACCGGAGATGGAAAAACATGTTATCACCGAATCCACAATTGTTTATCTGCCGCCTAACTTCGCCCACGGGTTATGGACGATCAGGAAGGTCACCCGACCTTTTTTACTCGTTACCATCAATCAATCGACGAAACATACTGAAAAAGCCCTCAGGGATATTGTACCTAAAGAAGACTGGAAGCGAACGATTTTTATGGACGCCGGCTATGAGGATGAAGGTATTGAACCTAAATTCGACTGGCCGGAGGAGGCCGGCCCCGAGACGCGTTATATATAACAGCTGATAAATTACGGCTAAAACCGATTATTGATATTACGATTTCGTAGATAGAATCAACAACGATAAACACAAAAGCGTGAGGGGAAGCGTTTGCTTACTATGCTGGATGCTGTTTATGTGGATGCACTGAAAACCAAGTCAATCTTAGTGATAAAACCGAAGCCACCATTCAAACCTGACTTCCAGGTAGCGGCTTCCAAGGAAGGGTCTAGTATCCGTATCTTAACCGGGCCTCTCAACGACTCGTCCGTGTTTCTGGTGGAGACGGGGGAGGCCCGGTTTCTATCCTACCGCAATATTCCACTTCTATCAGAACAAAGGCGAGCATTAGCGATAAGCTTCAATTCTAGAGAATAAAGTAGCTATTCTAGCTAATTCAAATTTTATTTAGACAGCACTGACCTTACCCCTGAAAACAGGTTCTATCCTAGGTTTTTAACGATTTAGTATTTAGGCCAATCCGACATTTGCTTAACAACCACTTGTAAATTTTGTAATAGTGTTGCGATATATCCAACAACAGCTCTTTTTGATGATTTAGGCCCACTAACCAGAGTGGTTACTGGTTTATATTGTATACAGCCTGAATTAACTGAAAATCATAGCTAAAACACACTGGAATCGATCTGAAAAAAGGTAAATATTGACCTCGATAAAGTTGATAACCTGGTATTAATGTGTCCGAAATTGAAACTAGTATTTCGTTGAAAATATTAATAGAAACCTTTAGCAGAAAACGTGTATAATAACTCAAGTTATCCAATGGCTGGAGAGTACTTGATTGTCATCTAGAATTGAACAACGCAAGCAAGCATATGAATTCATACGCCAAAAAGCAAAGGGATTTGAAGCAAAGGGAAGTTATAAAATAGAGAAGTACATTGAAGAAACGGACATAGTGTATTTAGAAGATCTGGACAAATTAAGGAGGGGGATAGCTGACCCTTCAAATGAACTGGTCTCGATATTAAAAAACCTGTTTCGTTCTGTTGCCAGTGAAATTGAGACTGAGGAAAACTTGGTGAAACCATTCGAGACCAGCCATTGACAATACATAATTCGCAGTGACGTGATTATAATATCCCGCGAAGGAGAATGTTTGATGCCCAAAAGAGATGACATCAAAAAAGTGATGATTATTGGTTCCGGTCCCATTGTTATTGGGCAGGCATGCGAATTTGATTATTCCGGCACTCAGGCCTGCAAGGCACTTCGTAGCCTTGGTTATGAAATAGTGTTGGTTAACTCAAACCCGGCCACTATAATGACCGACCCCGGTATGGCTGATGTCACTTATATTGAGCCGCTCAATCTACAGACCATGACGGATATTATAAAGAAAGAAAGACCGGATGCTCTACTGCCGAACCTGGGAGGTCAAACAGGGCTCAATCTCAGTGCCGAGCTGTCCCAGGCAGGTGTTCTGAAAGAATACAATGTTAAAGTAATCGGCGTCGAAGTCGATGCAATTGTGCGCGGTGAAGACCGGTTGGCCTTTAAGGAAACGATGAACTCACTCGGTATTGAGATGCCCCGTAGCGAGATTACCCAGACTGTAGAAGGTGCCGAAGAAATTGCGGCGGAACTGGGATATCCGGTAGTTGTTCGTCCTGCCTACACTATGGGCGGAACCGGTGGCGGACTTGTTTACAACGTTGAAGAATTACGTATCGTGGCAAGCCGAGGTCTCTCCGCCAGTCTTATCGGGCAGGTGCTGATTGAAGAATCAGTTCTCGGCTGGGAGGAACTGGAACTCGAGGTCGTGCGGGATGCCAAGAACCAGATGATAACCGTTTGCTTTATTGAAAATGTTGACGCCATGGGAGTGCATACCGGGGATTCTTTTTGCACGGCGCCTATGCTGACCATCAGTCAGGAGCTTCAGCAAAAGCTGCAGGACTATTCATACCGGATTGTCGAAGCCATTAAGGTTATCGGCGGTACAAATATCCAGTTTGCCCACGATCCCAAAACCGGACGTGTCGTCGTCATCGAAATCAATCCTCGCACTTCCCGTTCTTCCGCCCTGGCATCCAAGGCAACAGGATTCCCCATAGCTCTCGTGTCATCTAAATTAGCTGCCGGCCTTAACCTGGATGAAATCCCTTACTGGCGGGAAGGCACGCTGGAAAAATACACTCCGTGGGGTGATTATGTCGTTGTGAAATTCGCCCGTTGGGCATTCGAGAAGTTCAAGAATGCCGAAGATAAACTGGGCACACAAATGCGTGCCGTCGGCGAGGCGATGAGTATCGGTAAAACCTACAAGGAAGCTTTGCAAAAGGCCATACGTTCTCTGGAAACCGGCAGATACGGCTTGGGCTGGGCTAAGGATTTCCATGAATGCCAGCTTGACGAACTTATGATGATGCTCAACGAGTGCAGCAGTGAGCGTCAATTTATAATGTACGAGGCACTGCGCAAGGGTGCCGGGGTTCAGGATCTCTATGAAAAGACATTCATCAAGCCCTGGTTTATTGAGCAGATGAAAGAGCTGGTTGAACTAGAGGAAAAGATACTGGGTTTTCGCGGGAAGCATCTGCCTGACGAAGTACTTATACAGGCAAAGAAGGATGGTTTTGCTGACCGCTACTTGGCTAAATTGCTTGGGTTGGCGGAGAAGGATATAAGAAAAAAAAGGCAAAAACTTGGAGTAATCGAGCATTGGGAACCCGTACCTGTTAGCGGAGTTGATAATGCTGCATATTATTATTCGACATATAACAGTTCGAACAAAATTGAAATCAGCCAGCGTAAGAAGGTAATGGTTCTCGGCGGAGGACCCAACCGTATCGGCCAGGGTATTGAGTTTGACTACTGTTGCGTCCACGCCGCGTTTACCCTTCGGGACGAGGGTTACGAAACGATAATGGTCAACTGCAATCCGGAAACTGTTTCTACCGACTATGATACCTCCGATAGACTGTATTTTGAGCCACTTACTGTTGAAGATGTGCTGAGTATTTATGAGAATGAAAAGCCGGAGGGGATTATCGTGCAATTCGGCGGCCAGACGCCTTTGAATATTGCCAAAGAGTTGACTGAGGCCGGCGTGCGTATCCTTGGTACTTCACCCGAATCGATTGACCTGGCTGAGGATAGGGACAGGTTCCGCGAGCGAATGGATAAATTAGGTATTCCTATGGCGCCATCGGGCATGGCCAGCAATCTGAACGAAGCCCTGACTATCGCCGGGCAAATAGGCTATCCGCTGATGGTGCGCCCTTCATACGTTCTGGGTGGTCGGGGAATGGAGGTTGTTTACGATGAGGATATGTTGCGGCAGTATGTAGCAGCAGCAGTAGGCATTACGCCCGACCGCCCAATACTGATTGACAAGTTTCTGGAGAATGCTATCGAGGCAGAGGCTGACGCTATCGCCGATGGATCCGACGCCTACGTCCCGGCTATTATGGAGCACATTGAGCTGGCGGGGATACACTCAGGAGACTCTGCTTGCGTTATCCCACCCATCAGTCTGGCACCGGAGCATATCGCAACGATTAATGAATACACCAAGACAATAGCCTGCGAGTTGAATGTGGTCGGGTTGATGAACATGCAGTACGCCATTGCTGGTGGGGAAGTGTACGTTCTGGAAGCTAACCCCCGGGCGTCGCGTACCGTACCGCTGGTTTCCAAGGTATGCAATATCTCTATGGCGCGCATCGCCACTGAGTTAATGCTTGGTAAAAAACTGGCGGAGATCAAAACAAAACCGCTGATAATTCCACACTACGGGGTAAAGGAAGCCGTCTTCCCTTTCAACATGATGCCTGAGGTAGACCCACTGTTGGGTCCTGAGATGCGCTCCACCGGTGAAGTTCTCGGTATCGCTGATACCTTCGGCTTGGCATTCTTTAAAGCAGAGCAAGCGGCCCAGCAACTGCTACCTTTAGAAGGCACCGTGCTGATAACGGTTTCGCCCAAGGACAGACCGGATATTAAAAATGTTGCCACCCGGTTTTCCAATATGGGTTTTCACATTGCAGCGACTCAAGGAACTTACGAATTCCTCAGACGCGAAAATATAGCTGCGGACATGATACTGAAAATGCACGAGGGAAGACCAAATATTGTTGATGCTATCATGAACGGGGAGATTCAACTGGTAATTAATACCCCAAGCGGTAAATTAAGCCAGCACGATGATTCTTACATAAGAAAAGCGGCCATCAAATATAAAGTGCCTTATATAACCACGCTGGCGGCAGCTTTGGCAGCGGCAAGGGGGATCAGCGAAGACCGCCAGATAAAGCCTGCCGTGAAATCATTACAGAGCTATCATGCTGATATCAGATAGCTATCATCAGAATAATGCAGGGAATACCTTTCATAAGAAACTCAAATTATGGGTTAAAGTTGAAAGGGTTCCACTTTCTTGTAAGGGTATATTACCGGCAAAGAGCTTTACCTTTATCTTGACCTTTTTATAGACTCATATGCACTTGATCGCTGGTTTAGTCCCAGCCGCTGCCACCAATAGATTAAGCTAATCTGCCTTGGATCTTTTTATTGATCGGGTGAATCCTCTATTAGTCTGAATGCAGAATTCACTGCGTCTAACCTATATTTCCCAGAAGCTGTGTAACTTCTCAAAATCTATTAATCCGCTTTCAGCTATGTTTTCGATCTCGATTCCAGCCTCAACGGCGGCCGCTACCGGATTGAGACCCCCGAATTGTACAATACCAATTCGATTCAAGGCGACTGGGATTTGACAAAACGACTCGCTGGTATTACCGAGAGCATAAACACCACCGATGCCCACTTCCTTGAGCAGTGCAATCTGTCTCTCGACTACTTCTCTTGTCGGTGCTGGTACGGTACGAAAAACCCCTAGTATATTGCCATTACCGGTATTAATAGTCTCGTTAACGCTGATCATCCTGGCGCGAATAAATTGTTCGGAGGGATCGATTGATGTTCCACCATATTCAATTATAGCAACAAAGCGCTTTGGTTTAGAATTTCTGATTTGGAGTACGCCTCCAAATCTGTAATCGCAGGGGACACCTTCCCGAAGAAGCACACCGTTTATAACAACACTGCAAACAGTGGCCAAACCAATTTGCCCGTGCGGCACGACTACCGAGCCGAGTTTTTCGCCCTCTGGCGTAAAGGCCACCAGATCACTCACGCATAGGCCAGCTCTGAATGCGTTTTTCATGGCCTAAACTGCACTTTTGAACTGATCCTTTTTTATAAGTGTGAGGTATTTATCGATAATTGGCCGGTACGTTTTTCAGGGTCAAAAGTAGTCTGGTAGGCTAACATCTCCAGCTTCTCTCTTACAAAACCCATTTGCTGTACCGCCAGCGCTTCCTTGACATCTTGCCGGCCTTCCGGGGTAATCATTCTGCCGTCTCGGCCTAAACACTGTGTATAGCCGCGTAAGTCGGCCGTCATCAGGTGATATCTGACTCCCCTTTCACTCAGGAAAATACCTTCATTTTCAAGTTTACGAGCAATGGTCCTTGACCCAAGCGGCTCTGAAGACTCGGTTAATACTTTTAGTATGGTTATTATTTGCCTTTCTGAATCTGACCCGACAGCCTGTTCCATTAACCGTTCCTTTTATCTGAGCATAGATTTCGTGGCTTGATGGAGGCTGGTTGTTTTCATCTCACGGCTTTTGACCCGGCATAGCGCCCGCAGTTGAAACCTTCACCCAGCCGGCACCATGCACAACTGTCCGGCACTTCTTCCGTTATCATAAGCTGTGATTCGCATTTTCCACAGAGATATTCCTCACCGGGCTTCATCGGGCCGTCACACGGTGTGATGGTCATAGGACAAAGCTGGATACAGTAATCACATCCTTTGCAGAACTCTTCACGCATGTTTAGCGGGCGTTCTACGTGGCGTTCTTTACCCCGTCCGACAAAGCCGAGGGCGTTGGCATGCCATAGTTCTGCGCAGGCCCGAACGCAGCGACCGCATAAAACACAGTCGCTATTCCTGAACGGATAACGTACCTTTTTAACACCGCAGCGGACGGCAATATCCTGAATAGCGCGGGAATTAGGTGCCTCGGCAACCAGCAGTTCGGCAATATTATGGCGTAGCCTCTTGATTCTGTCTGTGTTGCTCCTGATTACCATACCTTCCTGCACTTTCAGTGTACAGGAGGTAGTTACCACCGGGCGGCCATTGGTGAGGTCCTCGACGATGCAGAGCCGGCAGGCACCTATGTCCGAAAGCCCCGGTACGTGGCACAGGTGGGGGATACAGATGCCGTATTCTATAGCCACTTCAAGTACGCTG
>CAYVPT010000142.1:0-6714 GCA_964453865.1 uncultured Dehalococcoidaceae bacterium | reverse complement strand
AGTCCCGGCGCCAGGAGTATTTTCACAAACCAGTTTCCGGTATGCCGGGCGCCGAAATATATCACCTCGTAGCCGAGGGCCATGATAACCGGAATAAGCAGGACACGGGAGACTATCATCAGCCAGAGTGTTTGGCGTCCCACGAAGGCAAAGACGATAATGGCGATAATCAATACCAGGAAAAGAAAACTGGTGCCGCAGCGCACGTGGGCGGTGCTGTAGACCTTGATGTCATCGACTTCCATCGGTACACCGGCCTCGTAGGCGTTCACCGTCTTGTGCTCGGCGCCGTGGTAGGTAAAGACCCGTTTGATATCGGGCATGAGCGAAATTACCTTGAGGTAGGCGAGGAAAATAATTACCCTTATCACCCCTTCGACAATATGGAAAACCAGGGAGTTGGGCAAATAGGCATTTAATAGTTTGGTGAGGAGAAGCGGGGTGATAAAAAACAAAAGCACGGCCAGGACTACCCCCAGAGCAATCATACCCCAGATTACCTTGTTGGGAATCTGCTCATCCTCTTCTTCCAGGGCGACGTTGGCCGAGAAAAGCAGGCTCTGAATGCCGAGTACCATGGCTTCGATCAGGATGACGACGCCGCGTACCAGGGGTATGCGTCTTAAACGACCTGATGTAAACTGTGGTAAATCCCTGACGTGAGTCATGATATCGCCGCGGGGCCGGCGGACCGCCGTAACGAGGGACTTCTGCCCGCGTATCATGACCCCTTCCATGACTGCCTGGCCGCCGTAATGATATTTCTTTTTCTCCGCCATCCTGTCTAAAGAAAAAGGAGCGGTGTCAATATCCCGCTCCTGCCTTCCCGATTATTTTTATAGTTAGCCTTCAAGCTTGTAACGCTTTTTAAATCGTTCGACGCGACCGGCAGTGTCCATCATGCGCCGTTCGCCGGTAAAGAACGGATGGCAATTGCTGCACACCTCGACTTTTAACTGCTTTTTCGTCGAGCCCGTGGTGAATTTGTGCCCGCAGGAACAGATTACCTCGGCATCGGTATAGTACTTGGGATGAATCTTTTCTTTCATGGCTCTCAGCTAACGAGAATGCTGACCTTTCTCCGATTATTACTGGTCGGTTCGTATTTAACAATGCCATCGATGAGGGCATAGAGTGTGTGGTCTTTACCGATGCCCACGTTTAATCCGGCATGGATGCGCGTGCCCCGCTGGCGTACCAGGATGGTCCCGGCGTGGACCGCCTGCCCGCCGTACCTTTTGACGCCGAGTCGCTGGCCCTGGCTGTCCCGGCCGTTGCGGCTGGTGCCGCCTCCCTTTTTATGCGCCATCGGTTGTTGTCTCCTTTTTCTTCCTGCGCCGTGTTGTCTTTTTCACCGGCTTGGGGACTTCAACTCCCGGCGGTAATATCTTATCGATACTGAGGGTGGTCAAAAGCTGGCGGTGCCCGTTCTTGCGGCGGTAGCGTACCTTTGCCTTGTATTTAAAGACGATTATCTTATCGCCCCGGCCGTTTTTCCTGGCCGTGGCCAGTATCCTGGCTCCATCAATGAGCGGCTTGCCGACAGTTATATTATCGCCGTCGGCCAGCAGCAGTACCTTGTCCAGCTCGATGGTGCCGCCCTCGGCTACCCCAAGACGCTCGACATCGATAGTCTGGCCTTCGGCTACCTGATATTGCTTGCCACCGGTTTCAATTATAGCGTAAATATTAAGCCTCCAAACTAAATATTTTACCAGTTTTATAGCTGGGAGTCAAATAGTATCCCGGGAGTCCACGTTGGCACGGCTGGTTGGCTCTGGTAAATTGCCTTCTGGCTATTGATACTAGAGCAGTCCCCGGAGCCGTGGGTCGAGGGCGTCTCTCAGGCCGTCGCCCACCAGATTAAAGGCGAACACTACCAGCATTATTGCCAGACCGGGAGCTACTGAGAGCCAAATATTCGTCAGTAAATAGCGATAGCCTTCGTTAACCATAGCGCCCCACGCCGCCCCGGGCGGTTTGATACCGATGCCGAGATAGCTGAGACCGGCTTCGGCCAGAATAATGGACCCCAGCTGTAGCGTGATGAGTACAATCATCGGTGGCAACGCATTCGGCAGTATATGGGAAAGCATGGTGCGTGAATTGCTGGAGCCCATGGCGCGTCCGGCCAGGATATAATCGTTTTCCCGGATACTCAGCGTCAGTCCGTGCATTACCCTGGCGTAGCCGGGCAGCGCCCCGATTCCCAGGGCAATGATAACATTCTGGATACCCCCGCCCAGCAACGCCGCGATGAACAGTGCCAGGATAATCATCGGGAAGGATAAAAACAAGTCCATGATTCTCATGATAATCATGTTCGTAATACCCCCGAAGTACCCGGCTGTCAGTCCCAGTATGACGCCGGCAACCGCAGCAAATGTAACGGTGGTGAAGCCTACGAGCAGGGCAGTCCTGCTGCCGTAGATAAGCCGGCTTAAAGTATCCCTGCCCAGCGGGTCGGTGCCCAGCAAGTGTTCTGCATTCGGTTGAAGGAGAACGGCTCTCATATTCCCTTTATACGGGTCGTAAGGTGAAATCCATGGGGCAAAAGCGGCGGCGAGCCCTAGCACTATCAGTACCAGTAATCCGAAGAAGACTATCTTACGCTGAAAGAATACCCGGCGGAAGCGCCGCCACTCGCTGACGCGGGGAGGTGCTTCCTGGAATTCGGGACTCGTTTCCGGGGTATCTACCATATACAAAAGTCTCCTAACCGTACCTAATCCTTGGGTCGAGCCAGCCGTAGGATATATCCACCAATAAATTCGTCACCAGAATGATGAGGGCGAACACAAGGGTGCATGTTTGGACGACCACATAGTCCTGGTTGAAGATGCTACTTACCATCAGTCTGCCCATGCCCGGAATATTAAACACGGATTCGATAAGTACCGAACCGCCGAAAATCATACCGATGGCGAAACCCATTAAAGTTATCACGGGGATGAGGGAGTTTTTGAGCATGTGTTTAGAAACAATCACCCTTTCCCTTAGCCCTTTTGACCAGGCGGTGCGGATATAATCCTGGCGGACGACTTCGAGCACGCTCGACCTCATCTGCCGCGAAACCATTGCGATTTGAGTAACGGAAAGACAGATTACCGGCATGATAAGCTGTTTGGTACCCATCCAGAAATCGGTGAACGGAGACGTGTAACCGCTGGTAGGCAGCCAGCCTAACTTCAAACTGAAGGCTAATATCATCAGTACCCCAAGCCAGAAAATAGGAATAGTAATACCGATATAAGACAAAGGCGTGAATATCTGGTCAGCCAGTTTACCGCGCCGCAGAGCCGCCCATACCCCGGCGGATATACCCAGGATGGTGGTGATAATAAATGATATCACTCCAAGGTGTGCCGTCACCGGTAGGCGTTTGCCCAAGAGCTGGCCCACATCTTCGTTGTAGACCACCGACTTGCCGAGGTCGCCCCGAAAGATGCCACCTATCCAGCTGAAATACTGTAACATTACCGGCTTGTCCAGCCCGAATTTAGCTTTGAGCTCCGCCAGTGCTTCCGGGTCCATGTTCACCAGTCCCTGGCTCTGGCCGACGTAGATGATGATCGGGTCACCAGGCAGTAGACGCATGGCAAAGAAAACGAGCAGGGTTAACATGAAAAGTATAATAATAGCCCATATTACTCGTCGTATGATGTATGTGGTCACATTGAACCTCGACTAGCCCACTAGAGTCCGTCCCGGACAGAGCTAGACTTTATTCACTACAAAACATGATTAATTTTCCAAGGGAACTCAGTTCGATGATTTGGATATACGATTGTTATTACCATGCAGGGTGACCCGCCCCCGGAAAATGACTAATATGAGGACGAATCACCCCATATATTATCCATCTGACTAGTGTTCTTCCATCCACCATTCCCAGGTATTAAGGGTCATGAAGTGATACGAGTAATAGGTGGTATGAACCCAGGGTTGAACGACATGTGTCGATATTGTGTTGTACAGAGGAATCAGGTAGGCTCCTTCACTGGCGAAGGTCATCATGTCCTTGGTCGCCTGACGTCCTTCCTCCATGGTGGACGCAAAATAAAACGCGTCGTTTAACTCCCAGTATCTCTCGGGCCATTCCAGGCTGGAGTAAAAGATGATCGGCTCCTTGCCGAAATGAACCAGCCAGCCGATGGCGAATTCCGGGTCTACCGGTACCATCCACTGCAGCAGACCGCCGTTCCAGCCGTCGGCATACAGAGCCCCGAAGAACCTACCCGGGTCGGCGGCATCGATTTCAATCTCAATGCCTACCTCGGCAGCATACTGCTGGATTGCCTGCGGCAGGTCGAGATTACCCTGGAAAACAAGCATCGTGGTCTTGAAGCCGTCGGGATAACCTGCCTCAGCCAGCAATTCCCTGGCTTTATCCGGATTGTATTCTCTCTCCGGGAAAGCGGGATTGTAGCCGGTGCTGCCCTCGGGAGCCAGCATCTTCATGGGTGAATACTTACCATAACCGAGTCCCGCTACCAGCGCTGGCCGGTCGATGGCGTATTCCAGGGCTTCACGTACTTTTTGATCCGCCCATATCGAACCAGGTGTCTTGTCGTCGGGGACGATTTCGGTATACATATTGACCTGTTCGATAACCTTGAGGCCTATATTTTCCAGGTCAATAGCTTCCTTTAGCGGGGCGGTCCAGGCATCTCCCTCTCTTGCCTGCATCGCAGCCGCCGCTGTCATCGTATCGGCGAAGAACCTGTATTCGATACCGTCAAGGTAAGGGTATTCCGGACCGCGCCAGTAATTGTCATTCCTCTTTAATTTCAGATAGACATCACGTTCGAAGCTGTCGAACATGAATGGCCCGGTACTCACAAAAGTATTGGTATTGGCTTCTTCACCCTTTTCCAGTGCTGCCGGCGAGTAGATGGTGAGACCATAAGCCCAGGCGTGCAGCGCTTTTTGCGGGTTGACCCAGGTATTGAGATTATACCGGAAGGTGTAATCATCCAGGACTTCCATGGAGTCTATGTACTTGGCGTCGGTCATTCTTTTGGAATCTATCCTCAGCTGCGCGCAATAACGCACGGCCTCGGCGTTGAAGTCCGTGCCGTCGTGGAATTTGACGCCTTTCCTCAGGTGGAAGGTGATGGTTTTATTGGCTTCGTCGAGGTCCCAGCTTTCCGCCAGTTCCGGCTGATAAATACCGTCGGCTCCCCAGTATACCAGGGATTCGGTGTACGCTTTGGCGGTAGCTTCGTCAGTGGCCTGCATCGCCGGTGGCCAGCCTAGGTCGGCCAGACCTGTTGCGGCAATTATTCTCATTACTCCGCCGCTTACGGGTGTACCGGGGGCCGGAGTTGTCGGTTGTGAAGTGGGTTGTGATGTCGGCTGCGAGGTGGGCTGAGACGTCGGTTGCGAGGTAGGCTGCGACGTCGGTTGCGAGGTAGGCTGCGACGTCGGCGTTGTTGTCGGTTCTTCAGGTTCGCCGCAACTGCCGATGAACATCCCAATTACAATGATAACCGATAGGGCAATAAACAAATATTTTTTCATCTCCAGTAATTTCCTCCTTTACTGCTTCTTTAAGGCTTTAGATAGTCTGCCTCCTAGATCATGTTTCACCCCCTTTTGGTTCAAGGCCTTTTTTATGTTATGAAACCAGAATTTTCCTTCAGCTCTTATAACGCCGCAGTTCATTCCCGATAAGAAATACATGCAACTCACCGGTTATACAAATCAGTCATTTGGATTGATTTGCACTCGTAATATTACGCAATAATAGAATTTCCTGATAATCAAGTGATTTTATATCTTCTAATAGTGATAAGTCAAGAGAAAACGTCTTATCGTTCGTACAGTGGTTTTTTTACTTCATGCAAGATTAAATTGACCATTTTTTAAGAACTGCTGCTGATGCACATATATATGCCGGACAAGAGACGTTTATGTTTTTTTAATACCAAACGAAAAGTGCCTTATTCTTCCGCGGGCGTTAGAATAAAGAAATCGTCGTCCAGTTGTATATTCGTCTCGATTGTTTCGTCCTCAACAATGGTCCGGCCCGTTTGTTCGTTAATTGAGATAGAGCGGGAAGGAGTACGAATGCCATTTACCTCACGATAATCTTCGGACCGGGTGGTTACCGGGATACCGATGCCTCCTTCTTGTATTGAAATCATTTCAGTAAGGACTACGTCTCTCGTGACGGCATCAACATAAACTGTCACCACCGGCAGGTCACCGGTCTTCAACTCTAATACATAGACATCTTTATCATCAAGGGTATCGACTCTAAGCACTTTTATAGAGTCGAAGTAATCGCGCCAGTCACCGGTCATAACGTAGGGATGCCCAATCTTTGCCTGTGCCAGCAAGTCGCCGCGCAGTTCCTGGAACGGCCCGAAGCTTGATTCAGCCCAGGCACGGTCGCCATTGACCACCGTATGGCTGTAGCCGTACTTACCGTAGTCGGCATCGACACGGTATTTGTCAGGTCCGGCAACGTAAAGGGATACGGTACCCCTGACGCCCGACTGAGCGCTGTAAATGGTGCTGTCGATTCTATAGTTGCCCATAGCTTCCAGGGCGGCTTTATTGCCTTCGGCATTGCGTAGAGCCATGATTTCGGCAACTGTGGGCAGTCGCTTGCTTTCAATCTGCTCCATGATAAATTCCATGCCGGCCTGGTACATAGTCAACGATACTACTTCTCCGGTGGGTGCTTCGCTGAATCTCACACTTATC
>CAYVPT010000141.1:0-6721 GCA_964453865.1 uncultured Dehalococcoidaceae bacterium | reverse complement strand
CTCTATCCACCTGAGCTACAGGGGCAATTATTAAAATCATACTATGAAATGTAAAGTCCGTGCAACCCTGAATATTCCGTTCCAGTGTTGACTTTTTAACCTCAAGACGATTAAAGTAACTAGAGATGGTCAGATTGTAAAATATTACGTCCTTTCGTACGAACGGCATTATTTTATAAGCAATTACTACGTAATAACGGGGAGAGCTTACTGTCTTGCAGAGACTAAAGGCGGTCATTCTGGTTGGCGGTCCGGGCACGAGGCTGCGTCCGCTTACCGATAATTGCCCCAAGCCAATCGTCCCGGTGCTCAACCGGCCCTTTTTAGAGCATACCCTTGCCCATCTCAAGAAATTCGGCATTGAGGATGTTATCCTGGCGATGAGCTACCTGCCGGATGCCATCCGGGAATATTTCGGAGATGGTGAACGTTGCGGTATGCGACTGACATATTGCCTAGAAAGAGAACCGATGGGCACCGCTGGCGCCGTAAAAAACGCCGCCGCATATCTGGATAGGCCATTTGTCGTTCTTAACGGCGATGATGTCTTTATAGAAATGAATATGGATGAGGCATTCGCCTTCCACCGTGAAAAAAAGGCTAAGGCAACCATATTCCTGACGTGGGTGGAAAATCCCAGCGCCTTCGGTGTGGTAGAAACAGATGAAGATTACCGGGTACAACGCTTCATCGAAAAGCCCCCGCCCGGAGAAGAGACGACCAACTGGATAAACGCCGGGGGCTATATCCTTGAGCCGGAGGTCCTGGAGCATATCCCGGCTAATCAGCACTATATGTTTGAAAAAGGACTTTTCCCCCGCCTCATAGACGAAGGTGAACCGGTGTATGGTTATCGCTACCGGGGATACTGGCTGGACATGGGGACCCCGGAAAAGTATTACTCCCTGAATATTGACCTCCTGCTATCAAAAGTACACAGTCCGCTGATTCAGGATTTCCGGAGGGATGGTGTATACTATAGTCTGGATGTTACCCTCCATCCTTCGGCGGTAATAACGGCTCCGGTGACCATCGAACGCGGCTGCCGGATAGGCCGGGAGGTATCCATCACCGGTCCGGTAAGCATCGGGCGGGACTGCCTTCTGGAAGATGGCGCCAGTATCGAAAATACGGTATTATGGGATGGCATTCATGTCGGTACCGGCGCCAGATTAAACAGATGCATAGTAAGCAGCAATACCGCTATCGGTAACGGGCAGGAAATTCAGGACTGCGTTGTCACTCCTTCACAGACAGTGCCCTTAAAACGGAGCCAGGAAATACTCGAATAATAACTTTATTAGAGGAGTGTCTATGGCCGAAAATAAATCCAAATCTTCAAGTAAGTCGAAGAAGGCAAAACTTAAAGAA
Organism: uncultured Dehalococcoidaceae bacterium; assembly: GCA_964453865.1. Lineage (GTDB taxonomy): Bacteria > Chloroflexota > Dehalococcoidia > Dehalococcoidales > RBG-16-60-22 > CAYVPT01. The sequence goes on along the minus strand of CAYVPT010000141.1, from coordinate 5,350 downwards.
ATAACCTTTTACTGCGGCCGCTGTGAAAAACACAGGCCGATTGCCGAGATGAGAACGGTTACCAGGTTCGTGCCGGCGCTGCTGGTATGCAAGGATTGCGCCAGGGAACTGCGCTAGGCACTAAAAAAGCACAGGATATCAGCGAGGGAACTCTATGGCCGAAGAACTGGGAAAGATAGAAAAACCCGCGGTAGACAGCTTTAAAAAAAGCAGGAAGCTGTATTTCGTGCCCCTCGTTTACGGCGGTCAAGACCAGCCGGAAGACTACCTGGTGATATTCCAGAGGTACTGGGAACAGGTAGCCAAACAGATAGCCGAGTTAACTCAAAAACTGGGCGAGGTTAAACGCATTTATCACGAGCTTATCGCCATGTCCGGTGATGAAGGCATGAAAGCCATAAAAGAGCTTGGTGAAAAAAGCCATGATATCATCCGGTCGTGTCTGGAGAAAAAGGCGCAGCTGGAAGCCGTTGAAGGCAACGATATACTCACCGAGTTCATGGACTGGAGCCGGTGCCTGATTATAGGACTGCAAAATCCTCAGGTAGCGTCAAAAGTTTATGACTTCTACATAGAAGCCGCGAAAAAAAGAAACGAATATATCGCCAGGAAGATAGATGAAACGCTGCAGGAAAATGAAATCGGGATGCTGTTAATGAGGGAAAATCACCAGGTACAGTTCCCGTCGGACATACAGGTCTTTTATGTCGCCCCACCCGCTCTGGATGAAATCAAACGCTGGCTTAGAGAGCGTGAAAGCCAGAAAAATAAAGAGAAATAGCGGCTCCCCCACCCAGATACCGCCGGCTGCCGGTATCAGCTCAGCGGGCGTATATCTTATTAAGGGTGGGTTTCTTGATTGACGGTTTCAAACGCCTGACATAGATGGCGCTGCACTGGAGACAGGATATATAGACCCCTTCAGAGTCACGTTCCAGAAACAGGTCGCCTCCACAACGCTTGCATCCCTTGAATTTCACGATGTTTATCATGGCTCTCCCCTTCAGAGTAAAACTATTACCTCCCTGTTTATTTTCCTATCTACCATTATGATAATGAACGTTCTTTACATTTCCCGCGATTGCCGTAATCGCTTTGTTTGTACGTATTGTAGATACGCGGTATCACACCCACATCACATAATACGTCGCATGCGTCACAAAAAAATCACATTAACATAATCTCTATTTACGCCATGTTGCGTTGACAATATCAAGATAAATGGACTAGAATTTGTACGTTGACATTACGTTCAATAATTCGTTTTAAGGAGTCTAAAATGGCGGAAAAGTATGATAAATATGTTAGCCATCCACCCCATATCCGTATGAGTATGAAGGCGGACAAGAGTGTCATTTTCGACGGGCTGTTTGTGGGCAAGCAGCTCTTGAACTATGATTTTACCGTGGGCCACCAGTTCGTCAGGAAACCGTTCAAGGGGGATAATCCGGCGCATACCCATAATTTCCAGGAGTTTTTAGCCTGGTATGGCGGCAACCCTGACGACCCCGATGATTTCGGGGGCGAGGTAGTCTTTTATTTTGGTGAAGAGCTGGAAAAACACGTATTCACCCGGCCAACGGTTGTCTCTCTGCCGCCGGGACTCGTCCATTGCCCCCTGGAGATAACCAGGGTCGATAGCCCCATAATCCAGATAGAAATGATGTTGGCGCCGCCCGACGGTTCGCCGCCGACGCGCGAGCCTTACTTCGAAAAGGATAAAGGCTTTAATCCCGGGGAGGTAATGGATTTCCAGGACCTTTCCCGCAAGGATTAAGCGGCTGTTCCTAGACATTTACCAGCTTTAAACGTAAAAATATCAAGACTGGATTTCTGTGATTTGGATGTCCGGCCTGAAAAGTAGAATTCGCGTGGAAATAGTCCTGGCACAGGATTCTCATATGCCCGGATTTATAGATGCATAGGAGGAGTTTGCTATCTTCCACGAGCCTCTTGATCCGCGTTATCCCATGATTGATAACGCCCGTTCTGGCTACGAGGAGCATCTGAGAAAGCTGATGGCGGCCGAGGACACCCTTGTTCTCGTCGCTCTGGATGAAGGAAACGTAGTCGGATATTCGGTTGCTGAAATCAGTAAGTCATCCCCGTGATTCAAACGCGAAAGATACGGATTCATCGAGGAAATGGCATTAAGGGCGGCATGCCGTCGGCGGGGCGTTGGGACGCGGATGCTGAAGAAAATACTGGACTGGTTCAGGTCGGAAAATCTGGACATGATTGGATTATCGGTAGCCGCCCGGAACCAGGTAGATTATCCGTTCTGGAAGAAACACGGCTTTCAGGCTTACCTGCACCGCCTGTATCTTAAAACGTAGCAGATACCAAAATTCTACTTAATATAGACCCCCAATACTAAGCGGTGATAAAATCTCAGAATGGACTTGAAGTTCGCATTACTGGCGTCCATACCAATTCTGATATTACTGTTAACGGTAATCGGATTCCGCATTAACATAGTAATTGCAGGGTTAACGGCGGCTATTGCAGCCGTATTACTCAGTCTCTTTGTCTTTGGCGCGGATTCTTTCTTATTGCGCACGGTAATATTAAAAAGTTTAAGCCTCAGTCTTTTTGTGCTTCTAATCATATGGACATCGCTTTTTCTCTACAATATGATGGACTCCCTCGGGTTGATGCAAACGATTGCAGGTTATATATCCAGAATAACCATCAACAGCACGGGGCAAGCTCTTTTATGTGCCTGGACCTTTGCCGGATTCATCGAAGGTATTGCGGGTTTTGGTGTCCCGGTAGCCGTTTTAGCACCTTTAATGATCGCGCTTGGATTCAGACCTTTGACGGCAGTGGTGGCGGTACTGGTGGGTCATTCCTGGGCGGTCACCTTCGGGGGTATGGCTTCTGCTTATTATACAATCCAACTGGCTACAGGACTAGAGGCGGAATACATCGGCCCCACTATGGCGCTGTTATTTGCTTTGCCAATTATTGCCACAGGGCTATTGGTAGCGTATATAGAAGGAGGCTGGCACAGCTTGAGGCGGGCATCTCCGGTTATTCTCTTCACCGGAGCAGCGATGGCCGGCAGTGTCTGGTTCTCAGTTTTTTATAATGCCCCTCAAATAGCGGCAATAGCCGCGGGTCTAGTCGGGTCCATACTAATATGGGTATTTTCAAAGACCCCGTTAATTCAAAAAGGTGATATGCAAGAGGCCTCGCCTTCAGTTCCCAACCGTGAAAACACGATGAGTATTCACTTCGCGTTTATACCTTATTATTTATTGATTTTTCTGGCTTTGTTTTCACAATTACCGGTCATCAAACAACTGACCGACCATCTATATATAGCCTTCAACTTCCCGGGGTTAGAGACATCCCTGGGATATGTGGTACCTCTGGCGCAGGATTACGCCAAGATAATCCTCTTCGGTCATCCCGCCCCGATTATAGCTGTCTCGATACTATCGACATTAATTTTATACCGGCGAGGTAGCTTCTGGCATAAAGGCATAGTGATGGATGCCTTTAAAACTACATTCAGGCAGTCAATATGGCTGAGTCTCGGTGTAATCACTCTGGTAATGATGTCCCTCATAATGAACGACTCGGGAATGAACAATAAAATTGCATCGGCTATTGCCGAGGCTACCGGTGCCGTTTATCCGATTATCTCTCCGTTTATCGGTGTACTGGGTAGTTTCATGACGGGAAGCAACACGAACTCTAATGTAATGTTCGGTCTGATGCAGGTGGACGCCGCCGCTGTCCTGGGAATAAGCCCGGCAGTTATCGCCAGTGCGCAGTCGGTAGGAGGCTCGCTGGGAGCCGCCGTAGCCCCTATTAAGATATTATTCGGCTCCAGCGCTACAGGATTGGGCGGACGAGAATCGGATATTATCCGCAGGACCTTAATCTATTGCGTATTAGTGACTTTGCTGGTCGGTATAGAATGCTGGCTGGCAATCCAGATTATCAAGTGAAGAGCGTACTAAGCTACCGCCGAATTTCTATTGCGGAAAGGAACCTCACAGGTAAAGGAAATCTGGCGGAGAACGGTAGTTTCTTAACCCTGCTCCAGACTGGAATATAACTCACCAATCAAGTTGGAGTTCGGTTTCACCCCCGTCTATTTTCCCAGGGTTTCCACCGGTTCATAACAGCCTGCCCAATACAGATCCAAACACTTCGGAGCTTCCTGTTCGAAATGTATTTTTGCATCTGCCATCAGTGGATGAGCGTAAAAAGCCACCAAGTCCTCCGGGGTATCGAATTCGTAAATTGTCAGGTACATAGGCCCGGGGGTGCCTAACGGTTTATATATTTTGCTACGGCTTACCCTCTTCAGCCCTCCGAAGGCGAAAAGGTCGGTAATATGTTTGTGGTACCAGGCATTGTATTCCTTTTCCTTTCCGGGCTTTGGGCCTGACCCCACAACCTCCATGTACTTATTGATTCTTATCCTATTCTCCTTTTCGGACGTACCTTGTCTGCTTTACCTCTCGAGTTCCTTCACCGGCTCATACCAGCCTGACCACAAAAATTCTCCGAAATCCTTCCAGCCCACTTCGAATTCCTTCTTAGCTGCCTCTGCCGCATCGCTCTTAATGAAAGCTTCTAGATCTTCCTTTTTATCGAACTCATAAATCACTACGTATTGGGGACAAGAATCCGGATTTTGCTGCGGCTCGTAACATTTATTTCGGACCACTCTCTTAAGGCCTGGAAACTTGAAGAACGTCGCCACATGCTGGTCATACCACTTATTGTATTCTTCTTCCTTTTCCGGGTCTGCCTTCGAGGTTACCAACCACAAATATCTGGCCTTTTTCATAAATACCTTCCTTCTTAACTCATTCCGGTTACTCTGCCTACATTATATGAAACCTTCCAATTATTGTGAAAATTCTGGTGAATGAAATTGTAATTCCGTTTATTCATGCCCATTATAATAGTTGACTAATAGAAATACAATCAATCCCGTGTCCATGGAAAAAGGCCAGGACCTGCTTATGACCAACTCAAGTCACAGCCATGGGATCAGCGACCAGATGATTGTGGATACCGCCGATTCTCTTCTCGCCACTAGAAAAATGATATACGAAAAGAAGTCCAGGATATTGATGATCTTGTTTATCCATGAAGTCGTACAAATCTGTTTAAATAAACGAAACAAACTTGACAAAGAAAAATCATTATGTATATTTAGTGGAATTTAGATTTTAGAATACAGAATGTACTTGAACAATCACGTGATGTTTTATATGATACAAATAGTTATATTAGTATCGCGCTCACGGGTCCGGTCGTTACGTGGGTTCATTTGATAGTGCGATAATATAAGGAGGTGCCTATAGAATACGTGACCTATCGT
>CAYVPT010000140.1:5360-6739 GCA_964453865.1 uncultured Dehalococcoidaceae bacterium | reverse complement strand
CCATGATGATGGGTACAACCATCCTGGCTGAAGCCGGTTTAAGCTTTATCGGTATCGGGATAACGCCGCCAACCCCTGCCTGGGGCAGTATGGTTACCGACGGACGTAATTACCTGCTTTCCAACCCCATGCTTTCCATTGCCCCCGGTGTGGCCATCATGTTGCTGGTGTTCAGCTTTAATATGGTGGGCGATGGATTAAGGGATGCCCTGGACCCGAGGTTGAGAGGAGTCATATAGAGGTAGATATTATCACTCGGCTAATGTATGAAGTATTTACTTTAAAAAAACTGGAATAAGCAGGTAGTATTTTTAAACACTAATAATCTTTTGAGATTAACTTATGAATATGAGAATATACAAAATTCTAATGATAAATTGAAACTACTGTAAATCCTAAGTTTGAATAAAAATGGAAGGAGAATTATATGGATTTAGGATTAAAAGATAAGGTAGCGGTTGTCACCGGCACCGGCAGTCAGATAGGCTTTGGTAAGGCGATAGCACTGAAACTGGCCGAGGAAGGCTGTGATGTTGTCGGGATTGATACCGATGGCCAAGGGGCCGAAAAAACGGCTGCCGAGGTGAGGGCGTTAGGGCGTAAATCACTGGCTTTTAAAGCGGATATAACCAAAAAGACTGAGGTAGATGCCGCAGTAAAGGAGACACTGGAGGAGTTCGGCAAGATAGACATACTGGTAAATAATGCCGGTATGGATCCGGGCTGGGCACCATTTATGGAGATGGACCTTGATGACCTCAGAAAAGCCATGGACGTTAACCTTTATGGCGGGATGAACATGGTCAGGGCGATAGCTCCGCAGATGATTTCACGTAAACAAGGGAAGATCGTTAATTTTTCCGGTGGACAGGGAGGCCCGAATACCACTTCCTACAGCGCATCCAAAGGGGCCGTTGATTCCTGGTCGGAAGTGCTGGCGAAAGAACTGGTGCCTCTGGGAGTTATGGTCAATACCTTCCTCCCGCCGCCGGCAGCTACCAAGCTTGGTGAGGGCAGCCTTCCTCCCGGTTTTGCGGATAACGTCGCGAAAATGATGCCCCTGGGGCGGCTGACCACACCCGAGGAAGTCGGGTCGATGATAGCCTATATGGTCTCGGACACCAACAGCTACATGGTAGGACAGTATATTAAGCTATAATCGTTTTTTATCACAAAAAAATAAAGAGGAGCTAAAGAAGATGGTACAGGACTTAGAAGCAAGAATAAAAGCCTTGGAAAACGAGGTACAGCGATTAAAAGATATTGAAGAGATTAAATATCTGCAGAGGGCATACGGCTTTTACCTTGAAAACTGGATGGGAGAAGACCTTGCTGACCTTTTTGTCGATAGTCCCGATGCGGTTTTAAAGATAGCAGCG
>CAYVPT010000140.1:0-5350 GCA_964453865.1 uncultured Dehalococcoidaceae bacterium | reverse complement strand
AGTTTGTTGGAACGGAAAATATCAGGACATTTTTTCGCCATGGTTTAAAAGACGTCCCGATCCATAAGGCGGATAATCCGGAGTTCAAACATCAGGTGATGCAGCTTAACGGCGTTGTTGACGTAGCTCCTGACGGCAAAACAGCCCAGGGAAGGTGGTACGGTTTCGGTGCCAATGCTTTTCCTCATGAGGGTGGCGTATCCCCCAACTGGATGGGCGGTACCTATGAGGTCGATTATGTAAAAGACGACGGCAAATGGAAACTTAAGGAAGTCCACTGGTGTATGGCGTTTAACGCAACGTACGGTGGTAGCTGGGTATCGGAAGAAAGGCGAAAGGATAATTTGACAAACAGGCCGTATAACCCGGATTCCGAACTGGGAAAGGTCAGCTTGCCGCCAGCAGAGAACGCCTTATATCCTTCCGGTTATATTTGTCCGTTCCATTTCGCCAATCCGGTGTCGGGGCATAAGACAATCTAAAACCGGGATAACTATCCAAAATTTCGCTGCGGTTCTTATTTAAACGACTGAGCGATCTTCTTAAGCTCATTTAGAGGCATTTTTTTGCCGGCTGCAAGCGCTATTTCGTATTGGCCAGACTTCCCGGGCATCAGCCACCAGAGCTGGTAGTGCTGTTCTTTGTCTATAATAACACCCCGGTACTTAGCGACATCCGTTGGTTCTCCAATGGCTCCGATGACATCCTCTCCCTCAGGATGCCAGTTAATGGTTATTCCTATCTTACATTGAAGGGTATACTGTTGACGGCTTTCACCGGCATCACCCATACTGATTATTCGTTTTTCAATTGGATTTTCTGCCAGGTATATTTTCACAGCATCGTCCTGCGTATAGATATCCTGCACTACATAGCCTTCCGGGAGATAGCCAGGCTGGGGTACGGCAACACCAAGAAATCGGGCGGCTTCTTCCATGGTTACCTCTTTCGCGGTCAGTTCTATCCTGTCGAAATATCCTTCATGCTGGTCCGAGCGCGTGTATGAAGAAGCCAGTACGATATTGATAAACATCATCGGCTGACTGACCCTCTTCCAGATTATTGGGCAATGCACCATCCCTTTAGGGACGTATACTACCGAGGCAGAGTTTATAATATTTTTCGCTTCCTCTTCACCCAGGTACAGTTCAACATCCCCGTCAAAAATCCGCTGGTCCTCCGGGGTACCCATGAAACAAAAGAACTGGTCAAAATCATGGGCATGGGGACGTTCCATCTGGATGGGTTCATTGATGTAGGTATATCTAATCCCGAAATCTATTTCCGAGAAATAGTTTTTACTGTCAAATAGAAGCCTTGGAGTATAAGGAGGAAAAATGTTCCATGACAGCGGGTCCCGGACAATATACTTCTCATACTTGGTTGTTTCCACTTATTTATTACTCCTTTTCTCTAAATCTATATTCACGGCATAACCTCCATATTATCATATTACTGACAAAATTAAGTCTCACTGTGCCAGTCCGTAAGTTTATATTTTGATTTTTCAAATAAAACTCGACTTGGTATAAGGGATACCGGTGAAATGATTGAAACGGATTACAGTCCGTGTGTGGTTGGTTTACGTGACAGGTTTGGAATCGATTGGGCATTAATTGTAGGTAAATCCGGTTAAGTAACGATTGTTTGATAAAAAATCCCTCTGGTGAAAATATTATCTACAGAGAGGAAAACAACATGAATACTGAAAATCAGGTCTACCGTAAATTACAGAAGCATCTGGACAGAATGCCGGGTGGCTTTCCGGAGGTTGCATCAGGTCTCGATATAAAATTATTGAAACAGTTGTTTACACCCGAAGAAGCGGAAATGGCCACGCAGCTTTCCATGAAGCCGGAGCCGATTATACGCATCTACAATCGGGTCAAAGGCAGCGGTATGTTAATCGAAGAACTGCGGCAGCTGCTGGATCGGATGATGCGGAAAGGCCTTATTCTAACGGTTGCAGAAGGTTATGACGAGACGCATTACTGTAACGCCGGGTTCGTCATGGGCGGGATTTTTAACTTTCAATTGAACAATCTCACTAAAGACCTGCTGACGGATTATCACCGGTACCAGGCTGAAAAACCCCGGCAGCAAAAAACAGGGACCGGCATGGGTCTCCCGCTACGCACCATCCCCGTCGAGCAGAGCATCCCCGTTCCTGAAAAATACCGGGTTAGCGATTATGACATGTCCGCAAGCTGGTCGGCGAAGCCAGGGGGCAGATAGCCGTGGCGAACTGTATCTGCCGTTTAACATCTCAAATATTGGGGGATGGCTGTCAGAAAACCGACCTTACCGAGGCCTGTTTGATGATAGGACCGGACCATGCCCGTCGCCACGTCGATATGGGCATCGGTCGTTATCTTACCAAAGAGGAAGCCTTTGAACTCCTGGATAAAGTTCAGCAGGCCGGACTTATCCTTCAGCCGGAGAACTCGCAACGCCCGGACGCCATTTGCTGTTGCTGTGGCGATTGTTGTGTGATCTTTAAAATGCTAAGCAATCACCCACGTCCTGTGGATATGTACGTCACCAACTTCTACGCACAGGTTAATCCAGATTTATGTACGGGTTGTGGGGTGTGCGTTGAAAAGTGCCAGCTTAATGCCCTGGCTACGGTCGATGGTGTTGCCGAGGTAAACCTCGAACGCTGTATCGGCTGCGGTAATTGCGTCGTACTCTGTCCGGATAAAGCTATCACGCTGCTGAAAAAGGAGCCGGAAAAGGTGCCTTTAAAGGACAAGGATACGGTCAACATGAAAACGCTGGCCGGCAGGATAGGCGGCTGGAACATGATGAAAATCAGGATAAAGATGCTGCTGGGAATTGAGGTGTAAAGGACTACCCCGCCCCTCTCGTTTCTTATCTATTTCGACCCTGCCACTCTCGTGTCGTCAGCGGCTTATCCCGTAGAGAATCCCTGTCATTCTGAGCGTAGCGAAGAATCTCGGGGTGGGGGGTTATATCATTCCCGCATTTTCCCGCGGTCATTCACATAAATGCGAGAATCTAGATGAGGTCTTCCATCCCCAGTCTGGTCAACGTCTCCTTCGTAGGCAGGCCCGTCTTTTCGTTCCAGCCGCGCAGCCGGTAAAACTCCTGCAACATGCCTTTGAATTTCTCGCGGTCGAGTTTATTTCCCGTCATGTCCACCGGTTGAGCGCCGGGACCGGGCATAATCATCTTCCCGCCGTGGACGCCGAAGGTGAGTGGCTCGGTAAAGTTGAACTCTGGCGGGTAATCATCCTCCGGCACCTTGTGACCCTCCCGCACCCTGATGAGTCTCTGCATATTAAAGATACGCTCGGCAAATGTGGCAAGTTCACCGGCATCAATGCCGGTAACCACTTTAAAAATTTTACCCTCCAGGTCGGGATCGCCGGCACCGTCAGGGGTGCTGAAAGAATAAGTAATCGGCCAGATGAAGTCGCACAGTCCCAGGCTGTCCCGTAGGTAGGTCCGGTTCTGTATGTTCCTGGCGGCCATCGCCTTGCCCTCGTAGGTTGTCTGGTCAGCGGCGGCCTCACTCCCCCAGAAAGCCCGGGCTATCTTGAGAAAAATCTCCGGTGATATCGGGGACGATTCGGGGTTCTCCTGGTACATCAGCCACGGCATACGGACATAGCCTATTTCATGTACGGTGATGGGGTGCATCCGGTTTTCAAAAGGGTATAACAGGGCGTGGGCGATGAAAGCCCGCGGCGGAACGCCGTCATGCTGGCCGATGGGGGCGACGCTGTGAATGAACATGGCTTTAGCCTTGTCCGATACTTTATCTCGCACCCTCATCATACCCTCGGCGAGGATATCCCCGAAGCCCTCGCGGTGGGCTATTTTATAGAGGAGCTTTTCCAGGAACTCCCGCGTGCCGATTTTCGATAGCGGCAGGCCGGTTTCAGCCTCGGTCAGGGCTCCGGTTTTATAACATGCCCAGAGCCACTCCACCATGCTCTGCAGTTCAAAGGTGCCGATGGAGTAATCGTTAGCCAGAGTGGGGGCATCAAACACCGTCTTTATCGGTTCGTCTTCACGGTCGTACACCCAGGGCAGGTAATATTCCATTGCCTGGCAGCCGCGTAGGTCTTCCAGTTCGGGGTCATTGCCGAAACGGTAGATATATTTAGAACAGGTCAGACCGCACTGGTAGCAGTGTCTTTGTCCCACCGGTTCCAGCACGTGCCCGTGGTTGGTCATACCCAGGCGGGGGGTTACCGCCAGGCTGACGGTATTCTTTATCTTGATGGTGTACTTGTTCAGCTCCTTGAGTCGGGAGGCGTCGGCTACTTTAGCTCTGCCCGTGCCCCGGACGACGATAGCCTTGAGGTTCTTGGAGGCCATGACGGTGCCGAATCCGGCGGTGACGGCGGCCAGCTGTGAGCCGAAGATGGTAGCGGTACGCACGAGGTTCTCCCCAGCGACGCCGGTGGTGGCGAAGCATACGTTATCGCCGTATTCCTGCTTGATTATCTCTTCGACTTTATAAGCACTTTTTCCCCACAGCGTTGACGCGTTACGTAGTTCAACTTTATCGTTATCAATCAGGAGGCAGGTAGGTCCGGCGGCCCGCCCGTCGATGACAATGCCGTCCCAGCCGGCTTTCTTCAGTTGAGCCGGGAAATGTCCGCCCATGCTGCCGTAGCAGTATCCTTCCGGGTAAGCCATCGGCGACTTGCCGGAGACGCTCATCCTGGCGGCGCCCTGGGCGCCGGTTGCCAGCAGCGGGCCGGTCATAAAGATAAGGCGGTTCTCCGGGTCGAAGGCTTTGACTTCCGGGGTGACTTTCTCCCAGTAGAGTCGGGAGGCCAGGCCCCTCCCCCCGAGGTATTTTTCCGCGTATGGCTGTGTCTCGATTTCTTTTATCTGCGAGTTGCTCAAATCGATGTGGAGTATCTTGCCCATCCAGCCGTTCATAAACGTATCTCCTTCATCGCTGAAATCAGTTTAACAGGGGAGGCCCTGCGTTGCCAAGCAAAAGAGATTTATTGTCAACCTCACCCCCTGTATCCCCCTCTCCTTCAACCGTGGTGTACGAAAGACAAAACTCCGGTTGTCTCCTGCGAGATGTTATCAGAGGGCACAGGGATAGTATAATACATCTTGGCCTTTTCATCATCTACTTCAATCTTTTCTACGAAGGACTTCAAAAAGCTCCTTTGCTCAGTGATCGATGATTTTACCAGTAAGTTTCTCAGGTCATTGGTGTAGGGTTGGACGACATGGAGATCAACGGTATCCAAAACTTCGTAACGTAGTCTTTCTTCGATATTAGCCTTGGCTCGTTGCAACTCTTCCTTCTGCTGCGTAAGAGTTCTTATCCTGGGAGCAAGTTCTCCACTTTTGA
>CAYVPT010000139.1:0-6747 GCA_964453865.1 uncultured Dehalococcoidaceae bacterium | reverse complement strand
TAGCCGAATATGTCGGCGCTAGTGGTAAAGACCTCATCAGCGCCGTAATCCTGGGCGGCGACCTGGCGGCCCGAATTAGCTTCGTAGAAGGACTCGGCTTCGATCATCCCTTTGACCCGGTCGGCACGGTAAATGCGTTCGGGGTAGCCGGACTTACCGCCAGATTGATGGGATTAAATGAAAACCAGGTGATGAATTCCTTCGGCATTCTTACGAATATGGTCGCCGGAAGTTTCCGCTCTCTATGGGACGGTGTGATGACTTTTAAGCTTTACGGGGCCATGGCTGCCCGCAATGGCATCATAGCCACTCTGATGGCTAAAAACGGCTTCACCGGCCTCAAAGACCCGCTCTTTGGTACCCAGGGTTATTTCGAGTCCTATTGCCCGAAACCATATCACCCCGAGGTGATGAATCGTGACCTGGGCAAGGAATTCTACGTTAAAAGCCGTCATAAAAAGTATCCCTCCTGCCAGGGGAACCATAATATTATTGACTGCGGACTGGATATCCTAAAAGAGCATGACATTAATGCTGATGATATTAAAGAAATTATTATCGGTGTGCACCCGATACAGCTCAAGAGTTATGGAGCCATTCCTTTTAAAAAAGGCGATTCTCAGCCGGCGGCTCTCTTCTATCAAGGTTACAGCGCTGCCAATGTCCTGCTCAGAAAAGGTGCCAGGCTGGAACACTACACTGAAGAAGCTATTAAAGACCCCGAGGTTATCGAATTATGCGGCAAAGTAGAGCACATGCCAACGACACAAAAAGACCCCATGATGGTGGAATTGATTGTGAAAATGAAGGGTGGCAAAGAATATTCCGCCGCTTTTACGCATCCGCAGAGTAGAGGCTTCCCCAAGTTCCCGCTAACTGAGGAAGAACTGATGGAGAAATACTGGCATAATTTCGATTTCTGCGGTAGAATACCGAGGAAAAACGCTGAAAAGGTATTTGACATGATTAATAACTTGGAGAAAGTGGATAAAGTTTCAGAAATAATAAAGCTGCTGGTCCCCTGAAACTTTGAAGCAGCCAACCTTTCCCCCTAAAACGATACCAGTTATAATCTCATAAAAGGGGGAATAAATGGCCAAAAAGGGATACACACCGGAACAGATCATCAACAAGCTAAGGTCTTGATAGGACAATGGCGGAAGTGATATATTTAAGTACGCCCGCATAACACCTGGAATAGCCTACCACCAGAATCTGAGGCTGTTTTTACTATAGCAACGAGGTAAGAAGATCACTGCTGTGGGCAGATCAACAAGACGGATGAATATTGGAGAATAATAAATGGCAGAAAAAAACAAGTTTGGTATGGAAAATAAAGGAGAAAAATCGATTGTCAAGGGAATCGGGTTTTGCTCTTTCGGGGATGATGCAAATACCTCGGTCGTCGATATCAGGAGTGGGAAAATAGTCAGAATCAGACCGTTACACTACGATTGGCAATATGACCAGAAAAAATTCAACCCATGGAAGATGCAGGCACGTGGACAGGTCTTCGAGCCATGTATGAAGACCCTGATCCCTCCCTTTAGTTTGGCCTATAAAAAGAGAGTCTACTCTCCCAACCGAATTCTCTATCCATTAAAGAGAGTTGACTGGGAGCCCAATGGGGATAGAAATGCGAAAAATAGGGGCGAGAGCGGATACGTTCGAATCTCATGGGATGAAGCCATAAAGATAATAGTCAATGAAATTCAAAGGGTGAGAGAAAAATACGGGCCTTATGCCATACTCTCCCAGTCGGACGGGCACGGAGAGACAAAAATAATCAATACCACCCACGGTAGCGCCAGAAGACTTCTATCTTCATTGGGTGGCTATACGCTACAGATGCGGAATCCGGATAGCTGGGAGGGGTGGTCCTGGGGCGCCAAACACGCTTGGGGAATGGAACCCGTGGGGCAGATGGGACCGGCATCAAATGTAATACCTGACATCGCCGAGAATGCGGAGCTTCTTCTATTCTGGGGATGCGACCCCGAGACGACCTCCTGGGGATTCAACGGGCAGATGGCCAGCCGCCTGTGCTACTGGTTCACCCAGCTCGGCATAAAATGCATCTATATCTGCCCGGACCTGAACTACGGAGCGGCCATTCATGCTGATAAATGGATTCCTATCAGGCCAAACACTGATGCCGCCTTACAATTGGCCATAGCCTATGTCTGGATAACCGAAGATACTTATGATAAAGAATACGTTGCCACACACACTTATGGCTATGAGAAGTTCGAGGAATATGTCCTGGGGAAAGAGGACGGAATCCCCAAGACTCCGGGATGGGCTGCTGAGAAAACAGGTATCACGCCCGGGATAATCAAGGCGCTGGCGAGGGAATGGGCATCCAAGCGTACATCGATAATGCACGGCAATGGCGGCCCCGGCATCAGGAGTGCCTATTCGACTGAGCCCGGACGGCTTGAGGTACTGCTGCTGGCGATGCAGGGACTAGGTAAGCCAGGAGCTCATCAGTCCAAGATGATAGAATGGGGTCTCTTCTTTCCGTGGATGCAAAGCCCGATGCCCCGGGGCGAGGTATATCCCAAAATTCTCAGGGTTGCCCATAACGGACTGGCTCTGGGCGACAAAACTCCAAAGCAATTTATCCCCAAGGATCTCATCCATGAGGCTATTCTTAACCCACCTATAAGCTGGTACGGTGCGTCATCATTTCCCGGCATGCTTGAGGACCAGTTCACTAAACACACCTATCCTGCCAAAGGGTGCTCCGAAATTCATATGATCTGGACCGATACGCCCTGCTGGATAACGTGCTGGAATGACAGCAATTCCTATGTGAAGGCCCTCAGAAGCCCAAAGATAGAATTTATCCTGGCACAGCACCCGTGGTTGGAAAACGACTGTATGTTCGCCGATATCATTCTACCAGTCAGTACCAAATTCGAGGAACAGGATATATCGATGGACGTAATGAGCGGGCAGTACAACACCATTACATATGAAAAGAAATGCGTTGAACATATTGGGGAGTCCAAGAGTGATTATGAAATAACCTGCATGATAGCCGAGAAATTTGGCTTGTTAGATAAATACTCCGGAGGCAAATCCGTCGAGGAATGGATAAAATTCTGCTTCGAGAATTCAGATGTACAGGATATGGTCACCTTCGAAGAATTCTATAAAAAGGGGTATTTTGTCATTCCGACTGACCCGGACTGGAAAAAATACCCTGTCGGTTTGAGAAAATTCTACGATGATCCTGATAATAATCCTTTGAAGACCCCTTCCGGAAAGATAGAGTTCTGCTCCCAGAATCTGACCAAGCACTTCCCTGATGACCGGGAGAGACCACCGGTGCCGCACTGGATTGAAAAAGGTGAAAGCCATGATGAAAGAATCTCCAGCGAAAGGGCCAGAAAATATCCCCTTCTTATCATGACTAACCACGGCAGGTGGAGAGTCCACGCCCAGTGTGACGATATCACCTGGACAAGGGAAATCCATACCTGCAAGGTCAAGGGCCCAGATGGATATAAATATGAGCCTCTATGGATTAATCCGGCTGACGCCGGGTCGAGGGGCATAAAGAGTGGCGACGTGGTCAAGGTATATAACGAAAGAGGCGCCGTTCTGGGTGGCGCTTATGTTACCGAACGAATGATGCCCGGGGTTGCTTATATGGACCACGGAGCAAGGTATGACCCCATCATCCCGGGAGAACTCGACCGGGGAGGAGCGATAAACACGATTACCCCGCATAAAACAACCTCAAAAAATGCTACGGGGATGGTTGTCAGCAGCTTTCTGGTGGAAGTGGAATCGGTCAATATTGAAGATATACGGAAGAAGCATCCGGAAGCGTTTGAAAGGCCATATCAGGCGGGTGCCGGTCTGCGTATGGAGAGAATGCTGGGAGAAATAGCTTATCGATAAATATTCTATCAACATGATTTCCGACTGGTACTTCGCATCATACTTTTCAGCTATAAATAACGCCTGAAGAATTCTCAGGCAGATTAGATTTTACCCAGAACCTGTAATTCCGAATTTGAGGCCTTTTTATTTTTCTCATTTCTTGGTCATACCTCCATGAGAGACCTGGATTATCGCTATTTCTAAATGTGTCTCAATTTGACTTTTTATGTGTTAGAGTAAGATTATACAATTGTCAGGAATGTTGGGTCACATTTCGTCATTTTGTTTATTGACTTAACCATGGTAACGGCTATACTATATCATTATGGAATCAATTCAAGAGGAGGGTAAAATAACTGACAGCGTATACAAGATCATAACGTTGGTTGGCACCAGCACAGAGTCTTGGGAGAAGGCGGCGGCGGCAGCTCTGGAACAGGCTTCAAAGACTTTAAAAGACTTACGTATAGCCGAGGTTGAGGAACTGGATATGCAGCTTGATGATGGGAAAATTATTGCTTATCGTACTAAGGTGAGAGTCTCCTTTAAATACCATGGC
Organism: uncultured Dehalococcoidaceae bacterium; assembly: GCA_964453865.1. Classification (GTDB taxonomy): domain Bacteria; phylum Chloroflexota; class Dehalococcoidia; order Dehalococcoidales; family RBG-16-60-22; genus CAYVPT01. The sequence goes on along the minus strand of CAYVPT010000139.1, from coordinate 2,294 downwards.
AAAGAGATGTAGAGTGAAGTAAATAGTTGCCATATGAAGAGTGCGAAAGGGAAGGAATTATCCTTCCCTTTCATTTTCTTAATAACCTAGAACTTACGCAGAGCTTTTTATGCAATGATAGTAAAATAGAGCGACCGCCACTCGCAATAATAAACCAGAATGTGTTTCCATGGACGATGATAGGAAAATGATTTATTGTTCATACCATAATTTTTTTGAAGGGAGGTGAACTCATGCAAACGAACCACGTTCAGTGGTGCGAGTCCCCTTAGGCGGGCACTACTGAACGATAGCCAATATAAAAATTATTAAATTAGCTTTGAGTTTGTAAGTGCTAAAGTCTCGTTTCCGTGTAATCGGGCGCTACCAGAATATGCCCCCAGAAGACAGGTTTAGTCACTTTTTTAAATGTAATCGGCAGGTGAGGTAATCCCGCGGGGACATAGACAACGCATGCCATATTTATGATATGTTTTTCCTCATCCTTACCCGCGCCCAATATTATTTCGATTTCCGCGCCAAAATCCAGCAAATTTACCGGGTTAGCCCCGTGAAACCATATATACTCGTCCACGTCGTGGGTATGAGAAGGGTGCCCCGGCACAGCCGGATCACTTGGTTTTACCATGCCCACAAATGCAAAATCAAGACCGATGGTATCAATTAAATGCGAGTTTATTTTCATGGTCGGTGCCCCGGTCTTCATCATCTGTTCCATCTTTTCAGGGGTCATACCCGGTATAGGTAACATATTTGGATTTGGGGCGTGCGGTTCACCCAGTATATATTTCCCGTATTTAGTGTTCGGGTCTCCTCTTTTCACGATTTCGCTTTCCTGTTTTGCCATGCCCATTCACTCTCCTTTATTCATAATTTTCTCAAGAGATACGTCTGAACGTATACCTTTCGCTACTGCTCAATCGGGACCTTCACTTCCTTCGGTGTCGTAAAGAACTCCCGGTCCGGGAGTTCATCCCAAGTGACTTTTCTTACTTTCTCTTCTTTCTCGGCTTCTTCCTTTTCTCTTCTTTCTTTCATTTCTGAACTGTCGAACGCACTTGTTAGTGATATTTCTAACATTACGTTAGGTTTATCACACCTAGTAACGGTCAGCGGGCAATGGGCTAGCCCAGCCGTGATGTTGATCATTGTGGGTGCGGTTATGATATATTTTTCCTGTTCCTCGCCTAAACATAGCTCGATTTCAGCTCCGAAATCTGCCAGGTTCTGCGGGTTGCCACCGATGAAACACAGGAGTTGATCGCAATCGTGCGAGTGAGGCGGCGTGGGCATGTTAAGAGCTTCCGATATGCAGTGGTACCCTATGCTGCAATCGACTTTCAGTTCCCCTTCATGTGAGAACATAGCTATTTTCTTATTACCCCTGTCATCTTCAATTTCCTTAGCGGCATTGCTGAGGATGTTTTTCCCATATTTTGTTTTAGCCATTCTCATATTCTTCTATCTGAACTCTTTAAAAATTTAATGTAATTAATCTCTGATTTCAATGTAATCAGGCGCCATCAGAAGATGCCCGAATAATATGGGTTTATCAACTTTCTTAATCACCATCGGCAGATGAGCGAGCCCCTTGGGGACATAGACAACGGAAGTGGAGGTAATCGTATGTACTTCTTTATCCTTGCCTGCGCCTAATGTTAATTCGACTTCTGCACCGAAGTCCAGTATATTTGCCGGGTTGCCCCCCAGGAAAAACAGATATTCGTCGCAATCGTGGGTATGTGATGGATGTCCTCCTTGTGCCGGGTCACTGGGTTGTGTCATCCCCACAAACGCAAAATCACAACTGATTGTCTCGAACATCTTCGCATTTACTCTTACGGATGGCGGCATTGGCGTTTTGGGTGGCGCGTCCATAGAAGTCCATGCGGCGTGCGGCTCCTTCATTATATATTTCCCGTATTTACTTGCCATCTTGCTACGGTCTCCTTCTTTGGTGTAAATATAAGATAAAGTATTTATTCATTTTCTTGCAAACATTGTACTTGAATAATTTTCCTTACTGATGCGTCGCCTCCTTTCCTACGAACCGAAGGGTAACGATTTGCATGCCAAATTTATCATGTCAACTGCCTTAAGACATTCCGGATTTCATTGCTCTAAGTTCTCGCGAGTTTATGACTATCGGTTACTAATAGTTTATCAGGGGTTCCAGGGATGTCAATTTCGGCAAGTGAACAAAGAAATACCTATTTAACTTAACATTAGATATACACTGGAGGAACCCCTCAAATAAGGTCTTTATACAGCTGAATTGTCTCTTCGATAAAAAC
>CAYVPT010000138.1:0-6792 GCA_964453865.1 uncultured Dehalococcoidaceae bacterium | reverse complement strand
ACCCCGGCCGGCCCTGATGGCGGAAATAACCACATTATCACCGGAACTAGCTTTCGTTAACATCATCTCGGTCAGCTCAACCTGGATGTTTTCGGCTTCGGTTTTACGCAGAGCCAGGTCATATCCCTTTACTTTTATCTGTACGGGGTCACCCAGCGGCGCCACTCTCAGGACTTCCACTATCGCTCCGTTCACCACTCCCATATCGAGGAGGCGACGCCGTATTTCTCCCTGACCGCCCACTTTAACAATACGCCCTTTTTCCATAGGTTCAAGCTCTTTAAGCGTTTTAACTAACATTATATTATGCCTCATAAATTATTATATATGTAACAGCACAGAAAATCAAGGGTATCCTAATAAATATATTAGTATAACCATTATTTTATCTTGACATATCCTAAATAATACGTTAGAATCCAGATAGATAGCAGTGAATTCTGCAACAGGAGCCTGTTTTGAGTCAGCGGACGGTAGAAGAATACCTGGAATCAATCGGAGCTCTGGAAGAGCGTGAAACCCCGGTAAGCACTTCATCGATAGCACAGAGCATGGGGCTATCAATGGCGTCCGTCAGTGAGATGCTGCAACGGCTTTCGGGTAAAGGGCTGGTAAATTATACGCCCTACGAGGGTGTAAATCTAACCGACGAAGGCCGACAGCGTTTCCTGAGATTGACACGGAGGCACCGTCTCTGGGAGGTATTTCTCAACCGCTATCTCGATATCGGCTGGGAGGACGTCTACCAGCATGCCTGCAGCCTGGAACATGCCACGTCGGATGTAGTGGCAGACAAACTTGCCGAATTTCTAGAGAATCCAGAAACCTGCCAGCACGGCAGCCCGATACCGAAAAAAGACCTCAAGCGTCCGGTTAATCCCGGTGTTACCATGTCTGACCTCGAGGTAGGCCAGTCGGCCAAAATTACCAATGTTATTATCGAGCGGGACCCGGAGTTTCTACGCTACTTGAGCAGCCTTAATTTAGTCCCCGAGGTCGAGTTTAAAGTCCTGGAGAAAGCCTCATTTGACGGTACCCTGACTATCAATGTCGATGATTCAACAAAGGCAATCGGTCGAGAAGCGGCGTCATTAATCCTGGTGAAACCGCTGACGGATCAAGCACAATAGATCGGATATTCATAGCACGCGATTATCTATCCCCTACCAGATCTTAGGTAATAGTGCTTTACGTTCCGGGGGATAATTGGGGAAGGTCTTAAGATACCAGGCGTGATTAGCTTTGGCCCGTGGCAGCAGGTTGGCGACCGTCCAGAACGCGAAAACCAGTCCCGGCAATGACCAGGTTGCCATTGCCCAACCAACCCAGATGGTTATCTCGCCCAGATAGTTAGGGCAGGAAATCCAGCGGTAGAGATAGCGGTTAGAAATTCCGTAGCCCGATTCGCCGGGCTGCCGCAATTCCCGCAATGTCTGGTCGGCCTGCCGGTTGATGATAAAACCCAGCACGAACAGTACCGTCCCGATAATGAACCGGGGGTCCGCCAGCCAGTTGTCGTTAGAATAATTGGAAAAAGTAAAGATAAAGCGGCCGTTGAGATAACCGTTCATGATGTTGAAAAGAATCCCGAAGCTCATCACGGCCAGCGGCATGTGTTTAGCTGCGCCGCGGAGTGAGAAGGGGTAGATGAAAGCCCGGTGCAGGTAATGGGCTTCCCATAGTCCCAGTAACACCAGGGTAACGGTATTTATCTGATTTCCCAGAATGAAACATATGGCGAAAACCAACGGCGCCGGGGCTTCCATGAAAATCCAGCCCAGCTTGTTATTTACGATATGGCCCCACCCACGACGTATGTGGCGACCGTAAGGGGCGGCCACGAAAAAAAGCGCCACGAATACCACCAGTGCCAGTACGGACCACCCCACCAGCAGGCTGTTGTAAACAGTAAGTTCTTTCACCGGGACTCTCCTGTTTTAATACCCGGTGAACGGGGTAACTGCCCGTTTTCCTCGAACCAGCGCAGCGTTTCCAGCAGCGTTTCCCGGAAAGGGCGCGGCTGATAACCCAGGTCAGCGGTAGCCCTGGCATGGCTGATATGCCGGTTACTTCTCAAAGCCCTCAGCGAAACACTGGTATATAACGGGTGTTTTCCGCTCAGGCGGCTGACGACCTTGATTATCGGAGCACTGAGGCGTGCCAGCCAGAGAGGGCAAACGAAACCGGGAGCCGGTACGGCGGTGATTTCCGCCACCATGGCGGCGATATCACACATCGATACCCAGTGCCCTGAAAGCAAATAACTTGAACCGGGTGGCGCGTTTTTTTCAGCCAGAATAGCCCCGGCTACCACGTCACGTACATCCACCCAGTCGAATCCGCCGGTAACCATCGCCGGCATCCGGTGACGCGCCAGCATGAGCAGAGCTTCGCCGAAATAGGAAAGCTGGTAGTCATAGGGGCCGATAATGGCCGTAGGAGAAATAATCACAGCGTTCAGTCCTTTTTTTATAGCCTGCCGTACCTCCATTTCCGCGGCTGCCTTGGAACGGTCATACGGCGGGCGGCGCCGTGAAAAGACCAGGGGGCGTGACTCGTCAACCGGGACGGAAAACGGCTCCTGTTCCAGGGCGTGAATCGAGCTGAAGTGGATGAGTCGGCGTACGCCTGTACGGCGGCAGGCCTCGATGACATTACGGGTACCGGTGACGTTGACCGATTCCAGCAATGGCCAGTCATTCATCGAAAGAGAGATACAGGCAGCCAGGTGATAGACAACATCGGCGCCCTTAAATGCCCGGCACAGAGAATCGATATCGCGGACATCACCCTGAACAATCTCGGTTTCCAGTCCGCCGATAGCCTGATGATGGACGTGTGCCAGGCAGCGCGTGGGCCGATTTTGAGCGATTAAGGCGCGTACCAGATTGGCTCCGATATGCCCACCGGCACCGGTAATAACTACGGTCATATGAACCCAATTATAGCATAGATATTCTAGGTGTAGCCAAGGTGTCTAATAGCTGGCGTCAGATTGCCACATCGCTATAAAAGATGATACGATTATTTCAGACTCCCGCCATGATAAAAAAGCATCATCTGCATCACCGCTGGTACGTACTTATCCTTACCATGCTGACATACGGCATTGTTACCGGTGCCGCCAGGATGTGCTTGCCCGTCCTTTTCAAGGAAATATCGGACGACCTGGGACTGAGCATTGTAGCCATCGGTGCGGTATGGGGGATGGACCCGCTGGCCGGTATCTTTATCGGTCTGCCGGGAGGTCTGCTGGCCGACCGCTTCGGGGTGCGGCGTACGCTGGTGGTTGTCTGCATCTTGGGCGGGATTTTTTGCGGGCTACGGGGAATATCGATTGATTTTATCACCATGGCCGCCACCATGTTCTTGTTCGGTCTCATGGCTGCCGCCATGCCGAGTATCGTCCCCAAGATGACCGCCGACTGGTTCAGCGGGCGGCGACTGGGGATGGCAAATGCCCTGCTTAACGTAGCCTGGTCTATCGGCGCCATGGTGGCCACCATGTTCAGCGCCACGGTGTTTTCTCCTTTACTCGGCGGCTGGAGGTACGTGATGTGGCTCTACGGTGTGCCTTCGGTGATACTGGGTTTACTCTGGCTAACGACGGTACGGGAACCCGATTTTGATAAATCCGGCGATTTTACACCGATTATAAAAGTGCCTTTCCGGGAAGCATTATCCAAAGTGGTCCGGATGAAAGAAGTCTGGATTATGGGGCTCATTGCGTTTGCCCAATGGGGCGCCGGCATGGGTTACGTCGGGTACCTGCCGCTGTATCTGCGTGATATCGGCTGGACTCCGGCCAGCGCCGACGGCGCTATAACCGTCGTTAGTGGTATCACTTCCCTGGGTGTCATCCCCATGGTCATGCTATCCGATAAACTGGGCTCGCGGAAAGTAGTGGTCGTTCTGTCCGCTGCCACGCTGGCGCTTAGCCTGGTTTTATTGCCACTGGTCAATACCCCGGGAGTCTGGATATTGCTTATCGCCGGCGGATTTTTACGGGCCGGCATGTCCGCCCTGTTTAACGTGATAATTTTCGAGATAAAAGGCGTCGGCAGCACTTACGGGGGCACCGCCACCGGCCTGGCCAGCACTATATCCATGGTAGGTGCTTTTCTAGCTCCACCCCTGGGCAACAGCCTGGCTGATATTAACCCGGGTTACCCGTTCTTCTTCTGGGGAGCGCTGGCGGCGGTATCGCTGCCGCTGGTATTTTTCCTGCAGAACCGTACCGGCCAGTCTTAAAAGACCATCTTCAGAACCACTTCGGTAAATTCCACACAGTATTTGTGAGGTACTTGTGACGAACGTACTATTGTTTGTGATTGACGTGTAAGGTACACTAATTAAACTTAAACAATCTGTGAATAAGAATGATGGAACAAACCACAATAGCACTACGGCGACCGGACCGAAGGGCGAAACTAAGTACAGCCTCTGCCCCCAGTGCGGTCGTAAGGGAGTGTACCGTGTCAAAGGACAGTACTTCCGGTGCCGTTATTGCGGTCTCTACCGGATGGTGATGCCCGAAGGCGATTATAAAGGAGAAAAGATCTTCCTGGCAATAGTTGCTAAACAGGAAAAACGGCGATGAAAGTGATAAACAGCCTGTTATCTTTACTTTACGGTATGCTCGATATAGTGGCTTACCGGGTGACTTTTCGCTGAATTATACCGTCACGGTGAATTCCGGTCCGCCACTATTTTGACTATGACCTGGCGACTCCGCGGACCGTCAAACTCACTGAAGAAAATCCCCTGCCAGGTTCCCAGCACCAGCTTGCCGTCTTCAATAAACAGTGTTCGTGAGTCCCCTATCAGGCTGGCTTTGATATGTGCCGGCGAGTTTCCCTCGAGGTGGCGGTAATTCCGGTGCCGTGGTACGATTTCTTCAAGCTGGGCGGCGATATCCTCGGCGACACTGGGATCGGCATGCTCATTAATCATGATTCCGGCGGTGGTATGCGGTACGAATACATAGCAAACACCGCTTTCCACACCACTCTTTTCAATAATGCTTCTAATCTCACGGGTGATGTCCTGTAATTCCACTCGCGAACCGGTCTTTATGTTAACTTTATATATCAAATTCCACCCCGTATTCGGTTTTTTCTTTATCCTACACCATGACTGACACGCTGACAACTGCTCATCTTGACCAAAGTCTGGAAACAGGCTACACTATAGTCAGGAGATATATTATGCCCATATATGAGTATGTCTGCTCCGAATGCGATAATGAATTCGAGCAGATGCGACCGATAAGTCAATCAGAAAAACCGGCGGACTGCCCCAAGTGCCATAAACCCGCCCGACGCAAGATGTCTACCTTCGCCGCCTTCAGCACCAGCCTCGGCGGTGTGCCCAAGACAGTTCCCGGTACCGGCGGCAGTTCTTGTTCCAGCTGCAACTCCGGTGACTGCAGTACCTGCGCTTCTTAGTCAGGAGGTGCCGACTCAGTTTCAGCGCCCAGAAGAACCGGTATCCCCCTTAAGAAAACAATCAGCGTACTGCAAATATAGCCGAAGCAACAACGTCGTCACCGACGTAAACCCTGAGTTTGTACTCACCGTTTTCGACGGGGATAATCCAGGGATTTTCATGACCGATAAGGTACTTAACACCGCCTTGATACGTACCTAAATCTGCGGTCACTACGACCGCTTCTTTCTCAATGCCCGTATCCACATTATAGAAAGTAATTCTGGATAGATATATTTCATCGCCGGCCCCTTCCGCGAATGCCAGCCCCATAAACTGTTTATCACCCGACTGAAAAACGCCCTGTATCTCTGATGGATGAGGCCCGCTTCTGGTAAAAGCCCAGCCTCCCGTCGGGACGGGAACACCCGGTTGCGCGATAAAGATATTTATTGTTTCAATAATATTATGGCTACAACCGGTTGCCAGAAACATCGATAGAACAACCATTGAAACCAGAGCCCCGGAGACTATTTGATTTTTCATCATCATTGGATATTATATAATACACGCGCAAGTTACCTTTGATAGCTGCAATACAACGCACGTTAAAAAAAGCCGTTTCAGACCCAATCGCATTTATCTGGGATAAAAGTCACATCAATATCCGGCACTCTCCAATACAATCCAGATAGATGTACTGTACCTGAATATTATATAGTACCCGGATCGGGAGTATGTGATGAAAAAGACTACTTTAATTGCTTCCATCGTCATCGTCGTTATTATTGCCGGATTTGTCACCGGACTGGTTACTCTGGGACCGTGGGGGAATGATGTTGCCGAGCTCGAGGGTGTCGAGGTGCGGGAATATGAGGGTGAAAACCTCTCTTCGATAAACGACTTCCGCGAAAACTCCATCAAAGGGCCTCAATACGTTGACATTGAGAACTACCGGCTGGAAATTACCGGACTCGCTCAGAATCCGACCAGCTATACTTATGATGAAGTCATTAACGATTATGATAACTATAAGAAAGTAGTCAGGCTTAACTGTGTCGAGGGGTGGGCGGTAAATCTTCTCTGGGAAGGCGTGAAGGTTAAAGACATCATGGAAAAGGCCGGGCCCTTACCCGGAGCTAGAGTAGTCATTTTCCACGCCTACGACGGCTATACGACGTCTTTCCCGATAGAATACGTCATAGATAACAATATCCTGATGGCTCACAAGATGAACGACGTCACGATACCGCCGGAGAGGGGTTATCCCTTCCAGCTTGTAGCCGAAAGCAAGTGGGGCTATAAGTGGATAAAGTGGGTTACCAAGATTGAGCTTTCCGACGATATTAACTACCGTGGCTACTG
>CAYVPT010000137.1:0-6794 GCA_964453865.1 uncultured Dehalococcoidaceae bacterium | reverse complement strand
GAAGTACGGACAGATAAACGAGACTGCCGACATCGTGACGGTGAGTCATGAGCACGCCGACCACAATAACGCGGCGGCGGTCAAGGGCAATCCCCGGGTAGTCCGGGACACGGCATCGGTCAAGGGGATGACAATCAAGGCCGTGGCTACGGCTCATGACGATAAGGGTGGGGGAGAGAGGGGCAGCAATATGGTTTTTTGTTTCCAGGTGGACGGCGTGCGCGTGGTGCATCTCGGCGACCTGGGGCACCTGCTCACGGACAGCCAGGTGGTTGATATCGGCAAGGTCCACGTGCTTCTGGTACCGGTCGGGGGTAATTTTACCGTGGATGCCAGAACCGCCCAGGAGGTCTGCGAACAGGTCAGAACGCGGGTAATCATCCCGATGCACTATAAAAACGATAAATGCACCTTCCCCATCGGCGGCGTGGAGGAATTCATCAAGGGCAAGACCAATGTGACGCAGGTAGACGGCAGCGAGGTCGCCTTTACCGTGCCGGAACTGCCCACCAGCCCTCAAATCATGGTCTTGAAACCAGCGCTGTAGAGCCAACCGGGAATCAAGCGTGGGAATAGGTGGTGGGGTAAGGACTGTAGGATAAGCAGTTGATAATGCGAGGGCGGTCAGGGTGGGAAAAGATAAAAACCGAGGTGGGTAGGGGAAGGAATACGTATCAACCCTCTCCTGGTGATATTATCTTAATCTATCCCCCTAGCCCCCTTCCTTTGGAAAAGGAAGGGGGAATATTAATAAAGGAAATCCGGCTTATTGGGGATTTGTTTTATAGAGGCAAGTGATGTGCGTGATTATAAGGAACGACCGCCTCCTTTTCCCCCCACCGATGATTAAGTATGGTATTCTGCGGGCTAAGCCGTGGGTGATGCGAGGGAGGTTTGGGTGGGAATAGATAACATGCAAGGGGGGATAGGGATGGGGGGTAATATCACATTTGATAAACCACCTGATAAAGACATGAACGAATACTGGGAAAACCGTTTTCGGGCAGAGAGAAAGATATGGGGCGATGCGCCCAGCCGGACGGCGATACACGCCCTGGAACTTTTCCGGCGTAGCAAGGTTAAGACAATACTGGTGCCCGGCGCGGGTTACGGCCGGAATACCAAGCTATTTTCTGCGGCCATATTTAAGGTGACTGGCGTTGAAATATCGACAACAGCCTGTGAAATGGCCAGAGAGTTCGACCCTGATACCCGGTTCTCTAACGCGTCCACTCTGGACATGTCCTTCCTCACGGAAAGCTACGACGCTGTTTATTGCTTTAATATACTCCACCTCTTCCGCGAAAAGGACAGAAAAATCTTCGTGAGACAATGTATCGACAAGTTAAGTAATAACGGAATCATGTATTTCACCGTCTTCTCCGATAAAGAAGAGAATTATGGCAAAGGCAGGGAAGTAGAGAAAAATACCTTTGAAAGCAAGCCGGGACGTCCGGCGCACTACTTCACCGATGACGACCTCAGAGGGCATTTCCCGGACATGGCGATAATGGAAACGGGCATTACCGAAGACCCGGAAGACCACGGCGAGGGGCCGCATACGCATATCCTGAGATATATTTATATGAAAGCAAAGAATTAATGATAAATCCCAATAATGTCAACCTGATTATTTTTGATACCGACGGGACGATAATCCCCTCCCTACCCGCCGTGTACGAGTCCATTAAAAGAGCTTTTAGTAAGCTGGGCTGGCCGGTCAACTTCAGCGCCGAGGAAATCAACCGATTCTTCGGGATGCCGTCCGGCGCGGCTAAAGGCAGTGGACTGTACGAGTTCATTACCCCGCCCGACAGTCATTTAGCCATGGAGGAAGTCCGCGACAGAGTACGCGACGAATATCATGACACTTTCACGGAAATGGCGGACACCTATCCGGGGGTCAGGGAGACCCTCGCCGTGCTTAGGAAAAGGGGATATAAACTGGTCCTGTACAGCAATGCCGCCACCCGGTATTTTGACACCGTTATCTCTACGCTGAAAATCCGTGACTGTTTTGATTACACGGAATGCGTTCAGGAGAACGACCTGACCAAGCCGGAGCTCATCCAAGAAATCAGGGAGAAATTCGGCGGGCTGACCGCCGCGGTGGTGGGCGACAGGCATCACGATGTCACAGCCGCCCGCGAGACTGAGTCGCTGTCCATCGGCTGTCTCTTCGGCTACGGCGGAGAGGAACCGGAACAGGCGGATGTCAAGATTGGGAAATTCGACGACCTGCTATCTATTTTCGACCGGAGACTACCCATATTCGAAAAAATAACGGGAGAGATAGACACCAGAAAGTCCACAGACAGACCGTTTATAGTGGGGATAAGCGGCATCGATGGCTCCGGCAAGACCATGTTTACCAGGGCACTAGCCAGTTATATGGTCGACCGACACCGCAGGGTGCAGGTAATCCACCTCGACGATTTCCACAATCCCCGGGAAGTCAGGTACGCCGGGGAGGACCAGGCCGATAACTATTACCACCGGAGCTTCGATATTCAGAAAATCATTGATAATCTACTGATTCCCGCCCGTCGTAAAGGAAAGCACACCGTGACGCTGACGCTATTGGACTTAGATACGGATAAAATAGAAATCGATAAAGAATTTGTATTCGATAGCGACACAATCGTCCTCTTTGAGGGTGTTTTCCTGTTCCGCGAAGAGCTGACGCCGTATATCAAATATAATATTTACCTCGATATTCCGTTCGAAGAGAGTAAAAAGAGAGCCAGGGAAAGGGACGCCAGAGCGGTCTTAGAGAAATACGACACAAAGTATCTACCCGCCCAGGCGAAATATCTGGAAAAATATCCTCCTCATGAGGCGGCGGACATGATAATCGATAACACCAACTGGGAGTACCCCCGCATCCGTTTACCATGAAATCATCGTAATACGACGTATCCGTGAAGAAATGGCCGCTTTTTGGTTGTATTTTTTATAAAATTTCCCTAAAGTTTTTACCAACCCCCTAGAGGATATTGACTCTGCGTGGTAGAATACTATATGGGGGGTAGAGTTCGCGTTCAACTAGGCAAACGACTTGGAAATAAACTGTATTATCCTGGCAGGTGGAAAGAGTATACGGCTGGGACGTGACAAGGTATTAGAAAGGATTGGTAATACTAGTCTACTGGAGCGGGTAATATCCCGGGTAGACTCATTCAGCAAAGATATAATTATCGTTACGGCGGAAAAAAGAACCTTCAAGCCTCTGGAGCATCACCCGAAAGTAAAAGCAGTGTGTGATATATTGCCGGGGCATGGTTCGCTGGGCGGTATTTATACCGGATTGGTTGAATCAGATTCGTTTTATAATCTTGTCGTGGCCGCGGACATGCCGTTTTTAAACGAGTCATTGTTACGTTATATGATAGAGGTTTCAGATGGTTTCGACTTCGTTTTACCGCGGGTCAATAATCTCTACGAACCACTGCACGCCGTGTATTCCAAAAACTGTATCACCCCCATCGAGACTATGTTTAATCAGGGCAAGAGGGTTATCATCGAGCTTTTCAATCATGTGAAAATCAGGTATATCGAAGCCGAGGAGGTAAACAGGTTCGACCCGGAACACCTGAGCTTCTTCAATATCAATACTAAAGAAGACCTGGAAACAGCCAGAAAAACAGCCGGAGGGACTACCGATTAATGCTAACTGTCGAAGAAGCACTGCAAAAGATTCTCAATGAAGTAGATACGCTCGAAGCGGAGCCCGTCCCCATACTGGATACGCTGGGGCAGGTACTCGCCGAGGATATAAGGTCGGATATCAACGTACCGCCGCTGGATAACTCCGCCATGGACGGCTTCGCGGTAAGGTCGGAGGATACCAGAGGAGCCGGCGAAAAAACACCCAAATACCTCGAGGTTATCGATACAGTCATGGCGGGTTCTATTTCCAATAAAGAAGTCGTACCCGGCACGGCCATACGTATTATGACCGGAGCGCCGGTACCTAAGGGCGCCGACGCTGTCGTACAGTTCGAGCATACCGACGAACCACAAAACAAGGATACTGTCGGTCAGCCGGCCACCCGCGTGGGTATCATGGAAGAGGCCAGGTCGGAGTTGAACATCAGAAAGGCGGGCGAGGATATCGCCCGGGGAGCGACAGCCCTAAAGAAAGGCACCGTTATCAGACCGTCCGAGGTAGGGCTGATGGCTTCACTCGGCTACAGCCGGGTCAGCGTTATCCGCCGTCCGGTAGTAGCCGTTCTTTCCACCGGCAACGAGTTGGTGGAAATCGATAAACCGTTGCCCGAGGGCAAGATTCACGACAGTAACGCCTACAGTATCGCCGGTCTGGTCAGGCGTTACGGATGTATTCCCAAGATGCTGGGGATAGCCCGAGATGAAGAAGCAGACCTGGTTAGTAAAGTCCAGCAGGCGCAGGACGCGGATATACTGCTTACCACCGGCGGCGTCTCCATGGGCGATTATGACATGGTAAAAGACATCCTGGCCAGGGACGGCGAGATTGTTTTCTGGAAGGTAAGAGTAAAGCCGGGGAAACCTTTAGCGTTCGGGAAGATTAAAGGTAGCAAAAAAGCCGTGTTGCACCTGGGACTGCCCGGCAACGCCGTAAGCTGCATGGTAAGCTTCGAGTTGTTCGTCAGGCCGGCCCTTTTAAGGATGATGGGCAAGAAGAACATCGCCAAACCGGTGGTGGATGCGATACTGGAAGATGATGTAAAAAACGATGCCGGACGACGCATCTACGACAGGGCTATCGTGGAAAAGCGTGACGGACATTATTACGCCCGGCTGACCGGGCCGCAGAGTTCGGGGATGCTGACTTCAATGGCCCTGGCCAACGGGCTGGTGCTCATACCGGAAGAACGAAAAACAGTAAGTAAGGGCGAGACCGTCCAGGCGCTTATGCTGGACTGGAATGAAGAAGTAAATATATAACCGGGGGATTAACCGGACAGGAATATGCATTTAATAATTTCGGTTGTAGGTAAGTCTCACTCCGGCAAAACGACGCTGCTGGAAAGTCTTATCGGCGAACTCAAGCAGCGCGGGCACAAGGTAGCCATCGTCAAGCACTCGCACCATGCCAACGACATCGATACAGCCTCCAAAGATACCTGGCGTTTTACTAAAGCCGGCAGCGAAATATCCGCCATCAATTCTCTGGACCACCTGGCAATTTATCGGCGTACCGACCACCATTTTGACCCTCAGGAAATTTCCGATTTCGTACTCTGGGATTACGACATCATCCTGACCGAAGGATTCAAGGGCAGCAGCTATCCAAAAATCGAGGTACACCGTACCGAGCAGGGTAAGGAGCTGCTGACCGATCCGCAGCAATTGCTGGCGGTGGTCACAGATGAACCGCTGGATGTGAAAGTGCCCCAGTTCTCCAGAGACGACCTGACCGGGATAGCCGACCTTATTGAGAAATCGATAGCGAATCAGGACGGCGAAAACGACGTTAATCTGGTTATAGATGGGGTGAATGTCGCCGTCAGCCCCTCATTGAAAGACCTGCTGGCACGCACGATTTTTGCGATGATACCCCGGCCGCAAGGTAACGGCGAGATTAAAAACCTGCATTTATCGCTGAGGAGGAAGGTTTGATATTCGAAACCTCAGATTTCAATTTTAAAGTACCGTCCGTAGTATCGCGGGCACGGCGGGTGTTGATTAAACCCAGCGCTTCCTACCCGCTGCCATATCCGGTGACCACCAGCGCCGAAATGCTGACGGCGATAATTTCCAGCATCCGGAGGGTCAGCGATGCCGATATTCTCCTGCTGGAAGGCACGCCGGGCGGCGTACCCACCCGCCCTATCTACCAGGCGCTCGGCTATAACTTCCCTCGGGTGCTGACGCTGGATGTCAAGGACTGTATCTTCGTGGAAGTGGACAATCCGCTGCCAAAACCGTTCGCCATGCCCACCTTCTGGGTACCCAACGTTATCCTCTCCAGCGACTTCCTGATAACCGTGGCGCCTTTAAAAACGTACGACGGCACCGGCAGCTTTACCATCATGAACCTGCTTTCGCTCCTGCCTAGCAGCAAGTATCAGGGCGAAGCAGCCGGCGGCTGGGAGAGCCTCTATACCCTGGGAATAGATAAGGTGCTGGCCGACCTCTATTTTACGCTTCCTTTTGACATGGGGATAGTGGAGGGGAGGCAGAAATTCGCCGTCAGGGAAGACCCGTGCGAAGGGGAAGTGGAGGAATACGATAAAGTGTTCATCGGCGAGCCTTATGAGGCCGACCGGGAAGTCGCCGATACGCTGGGGCTGAAAGTCGGCTACCTCGACCTGATAAAGTCGGCCAAGGTAGAGTTAGAAGCTTATTAGAGTTTTTACTTCGGTTACACTCCGATAATCACCCGCTGACCCGTTTTCAAACAGGTTTCTCTTTTCTCCTCGTTTTCTATCATTTTCCCACGTATTATTCAGACAAATACAGGATTACGCCGGCTGGCATCGGGCATGATAACGACAGTGATGACGGGCCTGACGACGTTACGCCATACCTGGGGAAAGTGCACGGTATTGGGCGGGATGTAGATACTCGAAGAGGTGGTGAAAGTGACTTTCTCTCTTTTGTCTCCCTCGCCGACCCAGAAATCAACTTCCGCCCCGAGGTCGGTAGTATCTTCCGGATTGGTTCCCAGGAAGAGGAAAATCTCTTCATAGTCATGCTTGTGGGCTCCGGGGCCGCTGCCATTGCCGATAACGGTATCTCCGGAGATGATGCCGTACTCAATGAAAGAGCCGGCATCTTTGAGGGAGTGGGGGGAAAAGATAACGCGG
>CAYVPT010000136.1:0-6820 GCA_964453865.1 uncultured Dehalococcoidaceae bacterium | reverse complement strand
CCGGGGGAGGCATTCTTTGTCAAAGGCAGCAAAGGCCCCCTCGTCGACGGCGAGGAGGAACGCGCCGCCGCCTGGGCTAAAACTCTCGTTAAGAAATAACTTGACATAACCACGGAAACAATTCAAAGCTATCCAGCTTCGATTTGTTTCCCTCTAAAAAAGTTCTGTTCCTGTCGTCCTTGACGTAGCTGGCTGCCTTCATCTATTCTTAATGAAACACCAACATTACTAAGGAGGCTTTTCATGGCTGTTAAAGTACCCAAAGGCTGGTATGATATTTCCGTTCCCCTCAAGCAGGGGATGCCTTACTTTCCCACCGATCCCTTTCCGCCCCGGATATACCGTTATCATGACAGGAACCTGGGGGCCCGGGTCACCATGTCCGTGCTGGAGATAATTTCCCACACCGGCACGCACCTGGATACACCTCTCCACTTTATAGCCGATGGCAGCACCGTCTCCGATATGCCCCTCGATGCGACTATCGGACCGGCGCGCGTCATAGAAATCAAAGACCCGGAGAAAATCAAAGTCCCCGAGCTGGAAAAACATAACATCAAGAAAGGCGAGCGGATACTCTTCAAGACACGCAACTCCCCGGTCACCTATGAAAGCGAAAGGTTCGTCGAGGACTACGTCTACTTCGATATCCCCGCTGCCGAATACCTCGTCGAAAAAGGAGTGATTCTCGTCGGCCTGGATAATATCACCATCGGTCACTTCAAAGAGGAAGATAACCTCATGAAAACGCACCTGGCCTTCCTTGAGGCCGGTGTCTATATTCTGGAAGACTGCGCTTTAGCCGGCGTACCGCCCGGCGAATATGAGTTACTCTGCCTGCCGCTACTCATCTACGGCGGCGATGCCGGACCGTGCCGCGCTATCCTCAGACCGCTAAATAAATAGTGCTGTAAGCTAATGACCTTTAGGAGAGGGGTGAAAGCCCCTCTTTTTCTATCTGAAACGTAATATTTCCGATAAGATGTGGTTTATTTAACATGTTCTTAATATTCCCCGGGGTATAATAGAAATATACGGGGGTAACCGAAAATACGGGGCTACCATCCAACTAAAGTACGGGATGAAGCTATTGACGCTCTAGAATCGGATAATGTTACAATAAAAGAGACCGGATAACTGTAGACTACCCTCAACGTTGTATTAATAGGGTAGTCTTTTTTTGTGACTTTTTTGTGAGGTTCTGTGAGTTTTTTGAGAGATGGCTGTATCAACTTCTGTGTATGATAAAAAGCGTTTATATCGTTTTTCAGGGGTGATTTATAAAAGGCGGTTCCATGAATAAAATGCAGGGTAAAAAAATCAAGGTTAATGGACATGACGTGCACTACTATACTGCCGGCCGGGGAGAGCCCCTGGTAGTGATTCACGGTGGGGGAGGGGACGCCCGCACTTGGGACAAGAATATTACCGAGCTTGCCGAAAATTATACCGTTTATGCGCCGGACCTGCCCGGCTACGGGGGCAGTCAGCCGCTGGACGGCGATTACTTTATATCGGAGTTGTCCGAGTTCATCGAGGGCTTTGCTACCAATCTGGGGCTGGATACATTCCACCTCGTCGGGCATTCGCTGGGGGGTGGCGTCGCTCTGGACTACACTCTCAAATCACCCCAGAAAATAAAGAAGCTCGTACTGGTGAGCAGCCTGTGCCTGGGCAGGGAAATCGCTTTCTGGGTCAGGCTGATGTCGATTCCGGCTTTGATAAGGTCACTCGGGGTATTGACCGTCACGATTCTGAAAAGCATCAAGTGGCTGGCCGAGCAGTTGAATCCGGTCGAGTTCATCATGCCGCTTTCGGCGGCCAGCGTAACCGTCGGTGGCAGTATCACCACGTTCAAACATCAGACCCTGGTGCTGGAAAAACGGCTTTCCGAGGTAAGTGTACCGACGCTGCTGGTATGGGGGGCTAAAGACCCTATCGTGCCGGTAAGGCATGCCTACCAGGCTGCCAGAGTCATTCCAGACTGCCGGGTAAAAATATTCGAAAACTGCGGTCATAACGTCCACCGTGACGAGCTCAAGCAGTTTTCCAGTACTCTGAACGGTTTTCTGGGTTAATCAATATCCCCGGCTTTTAAAGCGAGCTGGTATTCCCGGTATTCTTTGATGATGTCTTTGTGCCTCACGAGCGCTTCACCGATGCCGTATTGCTTGCTGAGGCGCAGCGGTACGCAGCAGCAGGAACAGCAGCTGCAGATGGCGTAATAGTCTCCCCGACACTTCGCGATGGACAGCATCAGCCCCCTCCGCTGGCTGTCATGCAGGATTTCAACGGCTGTCTCCCGCGAGATTTCACGGGAGTCTTTCGGCATCGCTTCCAGCATGATGTGGCGCGTGGGACCGAGTAATATCTCGTTATCTGTCGGATGGTCGCATTTCCCGTAAGCTTTCCGGCAGTCACAGGGTCCCGCGGCCACCCCTGTGGCTATGTTTACCAGCTCTTCGGCTTCCTTTGGTGAGAGCAGGTAGGCGCGGTGCATGTTGCGTCCGTAGGCGTTGGCCAGCTTTCTTACCAGCCGACCGATTAAAGGAATGCGTGTCCAGCTGCCGAAGAACATGTAGCTCTTGATGATGATGCTGCGGTTACCACTGTAGAACCTGAGAGTATGATGCATATTTCCTCCATCTGCCCTAGAGACGCGGTTTGCAGATAATCTCTTTCACTTTAAACTCAAAGAAACGGTGGGTTGGTTCCGGCTGTATCACCACGGCCGTATCGGCGCCGCGGCCGGTCCCGCCGATGGCGATAATTTCTTCATCGGTGCGCACCACTCCGGCATCAGCCGCCATCGCCGCTATCTCGCAGACGACCTTCATTCCCTGCCCGAAATTACGTAGCGTCATGGCAATTATATCGCCGATGGCAATGCTTGGGATAGGTGGAGCACCCTTAGCCCTGAGGGAGCGGTGGATGCCACCAAAAGCATGAGAGGCCGTAATGATGAGTCCACCCTTATTTTCGACTATTTTCCGATTTTCTTCGGTAAACTCTTGTGTATCAGGTTCGCGCATCCCGGTAACATGGGTAACCACGATTACTTTATATCCCTTAAAGATGTCCACGGCTTTGACGGCGGTACCGCCGGCCGTAGAAGCGACGACGATTGTTTTGATGCCCAGTTCATCCGCCCTCTTTTTCGCCAGGGCGAGGGTTGCCCTGGTATTTTCCTCGCCGCCGGGCTTATCAAAGTAGGTTATTTTCGATTCCATCTGCCTCCTTTGTTAATCGTATTCTATCGAGCAAAATATCTTCTCTATCTCCGCTTCGTCCAGGGGGCCGGCCAGCGTGGCGTATATAGAGAAGGAATAGCCGTCCTTTTGGATGGCAAGGGTCAGAATCTCGCTGGGGTATTTACGCCGGGGGTCTGCCGGCAGGTACTTTTTATCTCCCTGGACGCCGCATATCTCGGCCGACTCGCCGCCGGCGATACCCGCCTTACCCAGGCTCTGATGAATGGAGAACATTACCTGTTCGTCTTCCTTTAAAAAATAGAACATATCGACGATGTTGACGGGGTCGCCGTGTCTCATCTCTTCTGGCAGGCCACTGCCGAGTTGGGAAAGCATAATCCTTTCCTGCCGGTAAAAGCCTTCGGGGATATACTGCGGCACGGCTACCGGGAACCCGACTACCGACTCTGCCGCTTCCAGAGTAAAGACGCTGCTGCCTCCCCTTTCCGCCAGTTCGGCTTTCAGCGCCTCTATCTGTTCGTCCGTTAGTCCCGGTTCCTCCGTACCGTTAACGGAGCAGGCGGTCAGCACTAGAGGAATAATAATCAGGCAGCCGGAAAACAGGTATAGCATTTTTCTTTTCATGCTCTTCCACCTCCTTGCAAAGCAGTCCGGAGCTTTAAGGCCTGACCACGTAGTTCCTCAGCGTGCCGATGCCCTCTATCCTTACTTCCACGATGTCTCCCGGCTGCATGGGGCCGACACCACTGGTGGTACCCGTGGCAATGACATCGCCGGGCAGCAGCGTCATCACGTTGGAGATAAAGCTCACCAGCTCGTAGACGGGAAAAATAAGCTGGCCGGTGCGGGTCTGCTGCTTGATTTCGCCGTTGAGAACGGTCTCCAGCGACAGGTTGGCCGGGTCGAACTCCGTCTCGATGCAGGGGCCGATGGGACAGAACGTATCGAAACCTTTGGAACGCGTCCACTGCTTATCCCTGGCCTGGATATCACGGGCGGTAACGTCGTTGACGCAGGTGTATCCCAGGATATACCGTCCGGCCTCGTCTTTCGATACATGCCGCGTGACGGATTTTATGACCACGCCCAGTTCGCCCTCGTAATCGACCCTTTGCGATGATTCGGGGTAGACAATATAGGCTTCCGTCCCGATAACCGAAGTGGACGGCTTGATGAATAGCAGCGGTTCTTCAGGAATGCGGTGGCCCATTTCCTCGCCGTGACTGCGGTAGTTAACCCCCAGGGCGACGATTTTAGACGGCGTACACGGCGCCAGTAGCCTGATATCGCTGGGGCGGTGGTACTGGTTGGAGATATTGATGCCCTCGAAAGGAGTGCCGGTTAGCCCCCGGATACCCTCGTTGTCCATCACCCCGTATTCCGCCTTTTCCCCGTGGGTAAAACGCACGATTTTCACATTTTGAGTTTATCATCCGGCTATGTCGTGTTTCAAGCATCCCCCGTACCTAAGTACGATTGCCTGCCGAACCTGAATATGATATATTTTAATAATGAATACGGATGCGGACTTTATCCCTTCGGGAGGGATAACTTCTCCCGGGGGATTTCTTGCCGGCGCTACTGGTGCCGGCATTAAATATACTGGCCGACTTGACCTGGGCATACTTTATTCCGAGGCGCCCGGCACGGCGGCGGCCCTGTTTACCACTAATAAGGTGAAGGCGGCGCCGGTCATACTGGACATGGCGCGACTCCACCTGGGGAAAATATCGGCGGTGGTCATGAACAGCGGCTGTGCCAATGCCTGTACCGGCCAGCAGGGCATGAAGGATGCCCTGGCAATGACCGAAATGACGGCGCGGCATGTCGGAGTGGCGGCGGAAAGCGTCCTGGTAGCCAGTACGGGCGTCATCGGTACGCTGCTGCCGATGGAGCGTATCGGGGAGGGGATTAAGAAAATAGACCTTTCCATGGAAGGCGGCCATGATATCGCCCGGGCGATAATGACCACGGATACCGTCCCCAAGGAAGTGGCGGTCAAAGCGGGTGATTTCACCATCGGGGGCATGGCGAAAGGGGCGGGTATGATTCACCCCGACCTGGCGACCATGCTCTGTTTCCTGACCACCGATGCCGATGTAGATACCGGCTTTCTAGAGCAGTCGCTGCGGGAAGCCGCCGATATATCTTTTAACATGGTCTCCGTCGATGGCGATAACAGCACCAACGATATGGTTTTGATAATGGCCAACGGGAAAGCCGGAGGTCAGCCGATTAAGGGGAGCAGCCCGCAGGCCGGGATTTTCCAGCGGACACTGAATAAAGTCTGTGTCTATCTGGCTAAGGCCAATGCCCGTGACGCCGAGGGGGCTACCAAGTTTATCGAGGTTAACGTCTGTGGCGCGGTAAGTCCGACCGATGCCCGGCTGGCGGCCCGGACTATCGTCGGTTCGTCGCTGGTCAAGGCGGCGGTGCACGGCAGCGATCCCAACTGGGGTAGGGTGCTGGCGGCGGCGGGCCGCAGCGGCGCCGCGCTGGAGGATGATAAACTGGAACTCTATATCGGCGGTACCCGTCTGGTCAGGGACGGTACGCCCCTTTCGTTCGATAAAAAAGAGGTAGAAAGTCACCTGGACGGTAAAGAGGTGTCCATAAAACTGGACCTTCATCTGGGAAAAGCGGAGGCCACCGCCTGGGGCTGTGACCTTTCCGAGGAGTACGTCAAAATCAACGCCGAATATACGACGTGATATTATGGCTGGCATGTTATGAAAAATGTAATGGTGGTTAAAATAGGCGGGTCGACCTTCAGCAGCCGGGATACGACCATAGAAGATGTCGTGGCTCTGCAGAAAAAGGGCCTGTCGTTGATTGTGGTGCACGGAGGAGGCAGTACCGTGACCGACTGGCTTAAGCGACTGGGTATTGCCACCAGGTTCGTACGGGGCGAGCGTGTTACCGATTTACCGACGCTTGAGGTGGTAATCGCCGTGCTGGCCGGACTGGTCAACAAGGAAATTACGGCGGCGGTAAATGTAAGAGGTGGCCGGGCGATCGGCATCAGCGGCATCGATGGCTCTCTTATAGAAAGCGCCATGAAAGACCGGGATTTGGGCTACGTCGGTGCGATGGTAAAGATGAATCCGGCTCTCCTGGAAGCACTGCTAGAGGACGGTTTTATACCCGTCGTATCGCCGTTGAGTCTTTACTCTATTGACAGACCTGATGATGCTCCGTCGATAATTAACGTTAACGGCGACCCCATTGCCGGCGATATCGCCGCGGCTATGGGGGCGGAAAAGCTCGTTTTCCTGACCGATGTGCCCGGTGTCAATGATAGTAACGGAAAACTAATACACCGACTGTCCGCGGAAGAAGCTGAGGTTAAGTTGGCTTCCGGCGTTATCTCCGGGGGTATGATACCCAAGATAAATGCCTGCCTGAGGGCTTTAAAAACAGGCGCTGTTACCCGTATAATAGACGGGAGAAAGCCCCATGCCCTGCAGCATGAAGTCGAGGACGGCGAGGGCGGCACGACTATATATCAATAGAAGGGATTGAGGTAGGTAACCTCATTAGAGGTAAGAGAATGACTGACTGGCTGGAGCTTGAAAAGAAATATTATATGCGTACCTTCGAGAAAGTGC
>CAYVPT010000135.1:0-6891 GCA_964453865.1 uncultured Dehalococcoidaceae bacterium | reverse complement strand
AGCTGGTTGCCCTGGTATCTTTACCTCCTCGGCGTGGTCTGGCAGACAGCGCATATTATGATTTACTATCCACTGCATGTTGTCCACGCCGGTGATGAATCCGGGGTAAAGGCTCCCAGAGCTTTGTTCTTCACGATGTCGCCGCAGAATGCCGTAAGAATCGGCCTGGTCTTTACCTGCCTGACGCTGCTATTAAGCATACTGCTGGTGTTAATGACTTCTCTGGGCGTCGTTTTCATAGTCCTGGTTGCCGCCGCCGGAGTTTATACCCTGGTAAACGGAATAATTTTCACTAAAGAAGTCGGTAACAGAAGCAAAGGGCTCAGGGCATTTCAGGCGGTATCGGTATTCCGGCTGGTCATCTCGGCGGCGATATTATTAAGCGTTTTCTTATCTCAGGTGGGGTGGCTATGAAAATGACGGATTCCATAGCCAGGAAGAAAGCCGAATTGCAGTCGAGGGGTGTTCAAATACCCCCGGAATTAATTCCCGAGCTTGAAGCCCGCTATAATGCCCCGGCGATAAAGACCGGCAGAATGGTTCTGTGCCTGGATTCCCCGGCAGGGGACGGTGAACTGGTACCGGCTTTCATCGTGAACGGAAAACGCGCCGCGGAGTCACCCCTGTGTCTGGCTAAAAATGCTCACGGCGGCTACGAAGTCCGGCTTGACGGTAAGAAGTACACGGATGTTTCTCTGTTACCCCGCCCTGAATTCTATGATAGGGCCGACGGTAGCGGCATTCCCGCGAGCAAACTGGCGGTTATCGTGGGGCCGGGGCATCTGCGCTCCGTGGTCAATCAAAACTGCTATTATCACACCATCGGTAAACCATGCAAGTTCTGCGCCATCCGGCACTGGTGGGACGCTAATACCGAGAAAAACGCTCCGGCCATCGCCGCCGCGTTAGAGGCTGGTGTTCAAGAGGGCGTCGTCAGGCACGTTTCGCTGACCACGGCCACTTTGGATACTCCGGGCAAGGGACTCGAATCTCTGGTGGAAACAGCCTGGCTAATACACGCTGGGGTAGCGTTGCCCATCATGCTTGAATTTGAACCGGTTGCCGATTTTTCTCTGCTTGATAGCCTTCTCAGAGAGGCTAGGCGGGCGGGCGTGACGACCGTTTCCTGTAATATCGAGTGCTTTGACGATTCTTTGCGCCCGGAGATAATGCCGGCCAAGGGCAGGATTCCCGTCGCTGACTATGTTAAAACATGGCAGAAGTGCCTTGAAATCTTCGGTAAGAACGAGGTGTTTACGGTAGCTATCGCCGGTATCGGCGAGTCGGACGATTCTTTAATTCAGGGTGTCGGAATGGCGGCGTCTCTCGGCGTGATGACCTTCCTGGTGCCGCATAGTCCGGCCGTCGGGGCTGTCTACGAGGACATGGCGGCGCCGGAGGCCGACCGTATGCTGTCGCTCTATGCGCAGGCGGTGGGCATATATGAAAAATACGGACTGGACCTCTGCGTCAGCCGGGCGGGCTGCGTGCGGGGCGGCGGCTTCAGCGCGATAAAAGACGTCGCCAGGTTCGGTATCTGAAATAAGAAAATAGTGTCTGGAAGGAGAAATGTAAAATTATGTTGAACACGACCATAGCAACTTACACGGATGATGTTGGTGTACTGGGCAGGAAAAAGACCGAGCTCCAGACTTACGGCGTAATCGTACCGCCGGCATTGCAGGATGAGCTCGAAAGGGACTGGAATGCCCCGGCGATTAAGAACGGGAGATTTGTCTTCTGCCTGGAGTCGCCGGATAACGGTCGGCTGACCACGGTGCTTATCATCAACGGGAAATTCGCCGAAAAATCGCCGTTCCACATGGTCAGGACAGAAGCGGGCAACTATGAAGTCCGGAAGGGTGATACAAAGTATACGGATATCATCCTGCTGCCCCGCCCGGAGTTTTATGACCTCTTCACGAGAGATGGTGTCCGCATGTCCGATATCGCCGTTATCGGCGAGCCCGGCCACCTCCGTTCGGTACTGAACCAGAGGTGCGGCTACCAGCAAATAGGCAAAGGCTGTAAGTTCTGCGCCATAGAGAGCTGGTGGGCTGGTTTTATGGACAAAACCCCGGTTCACGTCGCCGAGGTTGCCGAAGCCGCTTTCCGCGAGGGCATGGCTAGGCACGTGACTCTAAGCACCGGCACCAAACTCACCCGCGGCAAGGGACTGGAGGACCTGGTGGCGACGGCGCAACTGATTTCTCAACGGGCTAGCCTCACCATGACCCTTAATTTCGAGCCCCTGAACGATAATTCGCTGCTGGAGTCCCTCCTGCGTGAAGGCAAAGCGGCCGGCGCTACCACCGCGCTGTGTAATATCGAGTGCTTTGACGAAAGCCTGCGGGAAGACATCATGCCCATGAAGGGGAAAAACACTATAGACGACTATATGAGGGTGTGGGAAAGATGCGTTAATATCTTCGACCATAACGAAGTCTATGCCATGGTAATCGCCGGACTAGGCGAGAGCGACGAGTCTATCCTGAAAGGCGTCGAACTGGCGGCTTCGATGGGTGTGGTCGCTTCCATCGTGCCCCATACCCCCATGAGAAAGGCCGCTTACGAGGATATGGACCCGCCGGAAGTATCCCGGATGCTCAACCTGTACGAGGCCGCCCTGCCTATCTATGCCAAATATGGCCTGAAGCTATACGGCGGCACCGGTGGTATCTATACCTCGCTGAAGGGGATGTGAATATAACGAGGAGAGTCTTTTATGGGTGAGCGAGTTCCTCTTCTCGAAGAACCGATTGCCGACCCCGAAGCGGTTGTCCAGTACGATAAGGGCGCCCGACGCTACATGGTGCCCGAGTATAAATATTTCGTCAGGAAGGTACTGGCGAAAGGCATCAGACGTGGCCGGGTACTCGATATCGGTACCGGTTCGGGTCTGCTGGCTGTCGAGCTGGCTAAAGCCGGACGCGGTGATTTCGATATCGTCGCTCTCGATATCTCGGAGAATATGATAAAGAAAGCCGTGGAAAACGCCGCGCGCTGCGGTGTTGCCGACCGTATAGAGTTCGTGACGGCCACCGCCGCAGCGCTTCCTTTCCCGGATGGCTCCTTCGACCTCGTTATCAGCTACGCTTCACTGCACCACTGGTTTCAGCCCGATGCCGTATTCCATGAGATAGCCAGGGTAATAAAACCATCCGGCCAGGCTATCATCCGCGATAACAAGAGGGTCTACCAGAATCCTTTATGGAGGGCGGCTATCTGGCTGGTTTCCCGGTTCATGAACCGTCGGCACCGTGAAAACTGGCCGAAGGCCATCCTGGCCGGCTATACCATCCCCGAGGTCCGCGATATTCTTTGTAAGGCCGGTTTGACCGATTACCGGGTGCGGAGCGATTTTGTTTTCATCGACCTGTGTGTTGAATATCACGTAATCCGGAATAACGATGGGAGTAAAGACTGATGGGTGAGAATTTATATTTGTGTCACCGCTGTGGCCATATCTTCCGGCTGACGTCGAACGCCTGCTCGCTGCCGGGTAAGAAACCACCCTGCCCGCAGTGCGGTGAGTCCTCGACGAGGGAGCTGACCTCCTGGGTGCCAGCCGGTTCCGATTTGGCTCACGCCCCCGCCGAGTGGGACTACGAATGCCAGGGATGTAAAGAAAAGTTCAAGCTGCCCGTGCCCCGCAGTCCCTCGCAGGAGAAAAACATCACCTGCCCGGTCTGCCGCGGCGCCCATATCCACCGGCTGACCCCCGCCGGCTACGAACCCCTCTACTGCGGCTGATAGCCTTTTAAAAGGGGCCGTGTGCCCCTTACAACCTGGCCGGAATTAGATATTATCTTTATTACGCCCGAATTAGCAGTCTAAAGGGGAGACTGCTAATGTATATTTTATTGGATTCTGTTTTTATTTGATTCGTGTTTTATTAACTCCCCTTTTATCTTTGATATCTTTTCCCACCCAAGCCGCCCTCGCACCATTCGCTGCTTAGCCCTTAGGTTTTCCCAACCCAGTTTCCCCCTTTGAAAAAGGGGGATAAAGGGGGATTTTGGTACCCCGCCCGGGCCGCCCTCGTATCATCTGCTGCTTATCCCGGTAATTAATTCCCTCTCTCACTCTACCCTTACGAAGGGGAGAGGATGATTGTGCCAACCCATATATCTTTGCTTTTCATCAATCTGTCTCCCTCCTTTGTAAGGAGGGATTAAGGGAGAATTTAATGGGGAGTGCGTAGCGAGAGGGGGCGCTAGCACCAGATTTTAATTTCCCGCCCGTTTCTGCTACATTATCCACAGGCATTATTTTTACCTCGCA
This sequence comes from uncultured Dehalococcoidaceae bacterium, assembly GCA_964453865.1. Taxonomy (GTDB): domain Bacteria; phylum Chloroflexota; class Dehalococcoidia; order Dehalococcoidales; family RBG-16-60-22; genus CAYVPT01. Next base: position 2,607 of record CAYVPT010000135.1, on the reverse strand, counting down.
AAGGAGTACCGCCATGACTGTAAAAAAACTCGACCGTGAAAAATGCACCGGCTGCGGCATCTGTATCGCCTGCTGTCCCATGGATGTCCTCCGCCTAGATGAGGGAGCCGGTAAAGCCGTCGTTGCCTACCCGAAGGACTGCGTGGCCTGCTGGGGCTGCGAGTCTTTCTGTCCCGTCGGCGCTATCGATGTATCGCCGGAGCGGGGGCGTGGCAAGATGGTTTCGGCGTACTAAAGAGCCGGACAACTGTATCAGTATTAATACGGGGGAATGCATGAAAAATATCGATGAACTGGGAACGGTAATCACTACGGATGTGCTGGTGCTGGGGGCCGGTGGCGCCGGTATGTGCGCTGCCCTAAAGGCTAAAGAAAGCCAGGTGGATGTCCTCGTGCTGGACAAGTGCGGTACCGGCTGGTGCGGGCAAGTGCCCATCGGCGGCGGCATCCTCGCCTACGTTCACCCGGAGCATGTCGACGAATGGGCGGAAAGGGTGACCGTGCAGAGCGGCTATTTCAATAACCAGGACTGGACTTATGCTTTCGGCGGGGACTTGCACCAGACGGTCATGGACCTGGCGTCGCTGGGGCTTACCTTTCTGGAGAAAAACGGCGAGATAGACATCCTCAACTGGGGCCCCGGCATCTATGTCACCCTTTTCGATGCCCCCAGGTCGCTGGTTGCCCTGAAGAAAGCTGCTAAAGAACGGGGCGTCAGGATGATGGACAAGATATACGCTATCGACCTCTTGAAACGGGACGGCCGGGTCGTCGGCGCCGTCGGATTGGGCCTGGTCGATGGCAAGACCTATATCTTTAATGCCAAAGCCACGATTATAGCTACCGGCGGCTGCGGCTACCTGCACGAAAAGACCTACGCCTCCTGCCTCGGCGAGGGTCCCGCCATGGGCTACCGGGCGGGTGCCCAGCTGGTCAACGCCGAGTTCGGCTCCGGCTATGTCTGGGGCACCGAGGTCCTCGGCAAGGAACTCTTCGGTATCCACTTCTATCTCTACCTGGAGAATGAACGCGGCGAGAAAATCATGGGCAAGTACTACCCCGAGCTGATGACCGGTACGCATTCGGTATATACCTTCGACCCGCGGGTTATCGACGCCATGCAGAAAGAGGTCAAAGCCGGACTGGGTCCCATTTACCTGAACCTGCAAAATCTCAGTCCCGAAGAGATTGCCGGCCTGGCCGAAGACCAGAGTACCGACCTGACTCACCTCATGGCTAACGATAATATGAAACTCCTGACTGATAAGGCGGGCATCGACCCCTCCAAAGAGAGAATCGAGATGTCTCCGAAATACCTCTATAGCGGCGGCGGTCTGAGAATCGATACCGGTTGCCGCACAACCCTGGAAGGACTCTGGGCGGCCGGTTCCGCCGGCAGCAATAGCTGGTCGGGCGGTGGTGGCGGGCAGGGTGGACTCGGTGTGGCATCGGCCGCGGTGACCGGCTTCCGCGCCGGCGACAGCGCCGGGAAATACGCCGCGGCCAGCCGGCGTTACGAAATAGATGCTGCGGCGGCAAAAAGCGTCCTGAACAGGGTGCTGGCCCCCATGGGCAGAAAGGGCGATATCGATGCCGCCGATGTCACCTACCGTATCCATGATGCCGTCGTTCCCATGAAGTACAATCGACAGCGTGAAGCCGGCCGGATGAAAGAGGCTTTGGGGATAGTCCGTGAATCCCGCGAAAAACTGGCTAAAGTCAGTGCGGCTGATTACCACGACCTGGCGCGCTATCACTCGGCGGAGAGCATGGCTATGGCTGCCGAATTTACCTACAAAGCGGCGTTAATGCGTGAGGAAAGCCGCGCCGGGCACTTCCGCGAGGACTTCCCCGAGAAGGATGACAAGAACTGGTTCAAGTGGATTACTATCGAACGCAGGAACGGGGAGACAGGACTGGCTACTTTGCCCGTGCCGCTGCAGGACTACCGGCTCCAGCCCTGATATAATTTGGGGGCAAAATCATTCCGGTGGAGGCTGGAATCCACTCCACCCCCTCGTATGTTATCTATTCCCACCCTGGCCGCCCAGTATCATCAGCGGTATAGCCCGTATTTTTTATCATCCAACCTCTTTACTAAAGGCGAAAAAAATGGTATAATATATTGCGATATATCGGAACCGATTAGTTCCAGAAAAATTATATGAAAACTATTATCCGGATAACCGGCTTCGTGCAAAAATACTGGTTCATGCTGGTCCTGGCCTTCGTGTTTATTATCATCGGCACGGGATTCGGCATTATCATACCACGCTTTCTAGGTGATGGCATCGATACCGTCATTGGCATGGGTAAACGCAGCACTATTATCATTGCTGGGGTGGTCATCGTTGTCGCCAGTACCTTGAGGGGCTTTGCCGGTTATGGTCAGCGTTATTTCGCCGAAGTCGTCGCCCAGAAGGTCTCTTATAATATCAGGAACGCCCTCTACGAACGATTGCAGAGGTTGAGCTTTTCCTTTCACGACCGCAACCAGACCGGACAGCTTATGTCCCGCGCCACGGTAGATGTCGAGGCTACGCGCATGTTCTACTCCATGGGCCTGCTGGGGATGGCCCAGGTGGTCTTTATGTTCCTCGGTGTAAG
>CAYVPT010000134.1:0-6941 GCA_964453865.1 uncultured Dehalococcoidaceae bacterium | reverse complement strand
TGTTTCTTTCTTGTTCTGCAGCGCTTCTAAAGCAGCGATTACTTTCGACCGCGTTTCCGTCGGCTGGATAACCGCGTTGATATAGCCCATTTTGGCGGCAACGTACGGATTATAGAGGAGTTCGCGGTACTCCTCTATCTTCTCCTGCTTAAAGGCGGCGGGGTCTTCGGCGGCTTTGATGTCTTTGTTGAAAATGATATCCGCCGCCGCCTCGGCCCCCATCACGGCTATCTCCGCTTGGGGCCAGGCAAGAGTATAGTCCGCCCCCAGCCCCTGACTGCACATGGCGATGTAGGCCCCGCCGTAAGCCTTGCGGGTAATCAGCGTAATCTTGGGCACGGTGGATTCGGCGTAGCACCACAGGAGCTTGGCGCCGTGCCGGATGATGCCACCCCACTCCTGGTGGCTACCGGGCAGAAAGCCGGGCACGTCGGCGATGGTCAGGAGGGGAATATTAAAGGCATCACAGAACCGGATGAAACGCGTCGCCTTATCGGAGGCGTTGATGTCCAGACAGCCGGCGAGAAATTGTGGCTGATTGGCAATGATACCGATTACCTGCCCGTTCATCCGCGCGAAGGCGGTAATCATGTTCTGCGCCCACTGCCGCGAAGGCTCTAAAAACTCCCCGTTGTCCACAATGGCTTTGATGACGTCCTTCATGTTGTAGCCTTTGCTCGCGTTCTCCGGCAGGACGTTGTTTAATATGTCCTCGGAGCCCTCTACTGTATCTGCCGGTATGGCGAACGGCGGTTTTTCTTCGTTATTCGACGGCAGGTAGCTTACAAGTTTTTTCATTTCATCGATTGCCTGCTCGTCGCTGTCACTGGCGAACTGCGCCACGCCGCTCTTGGTGCTGTGCGTCAGGGCGCCACCTAATTCATCGTTGCCGATTTCCTCCCCGGTGACGCTCTTGACCACTCCCGGCCCCGTGATGAACATATAGCTGGTCTTTCTCACCATAAAGACGAAGTCCGTCATCGCCGGTGAGTATACGGCTCCTCCCGCCGCCGGCCCCATGATGGCCGATATCTGTGGGATTACCCCGGAAGCCCCGGAGTTCCGGAAGAAAATGTTGCCGTAGCCGTCGAGGGCGTTGATGCCCTCCTGTATTCTGGCCCCGCCGCTATCGATGAATCCCACCATCGGGACTTTCATCTTCATCGCCAGGTCCATGACGCGGCAGATCTTTTTAGCGTGCATCTCCCCGAGCGTTCCGCCCCGCGACGTAAAGTCCTGGGCGTAGGCGCAGACGGTACGGCCGTTGACTTTCCCGTAGCCGGTTACTACGCCGTCGGCGGGAATGGACACCTTATCCATGCCGAAGTTGGTGGAGCGGTGTTGCACGAACATGTCCGTCTCCTGGAAGGTCCCTTTATCAAAGAACAGGTCGAGTCTTTCCCGCGCGGTAAGCTTGCCGGAGTCATGCTGTCTCTGCACGCTCTTTTCCCCGCCTCCAGCCTTGATCTCGGCCTCTAGTCTGGCCAGTTTTTCCAGTTCCTCTTTCAAATCTCACCTCGCTGGTTAAGATTAAAGCAAGTTAATGATAACATAAGGATATTTTACGGGCAAATGATATCATGGTCACAGAATATGTGCAGTTTCAGCGGTTTGAATGATATGTTTTTATTCTAATACCTCCGCTTTGGCGAACCCGAAGAAATAAAATTAGTGAGATCAAACCCAAAAAAAGTGAGAGTAATAATGATATTGGGGCAATTGTATTCCATGCATATAAACCATAACCGCCGCCGGAAAAGTAACCAACCCAACTCCATACTGATATGGAAAAAGATATCATACCGGCTATAGCAACTACCAGCCCAAATGCGAAGGAAGTCCAGCGGATCGAAAGAACTATATAATAACGGTCTTTAATCAATAACAAGGCCACAATGAAAAAGCAAAGTATTGCTCCTGCCAGACCTGTGACAATGCCTCCGAGGTCAAAATCATACGTGTAATAATCTCGCCACGACTCGTAGGCTAAATTTAGTTGAAAGATACCGGCTATAATAATAAGAGCCCCAATTATGATTCTTGTTAAAAAGGTTTTCTTTCTCAGCATTTTAGATGCCTTCGTTATGTTAATAAGGTACTGATTTAATTATTGTTTTTTAAAAATTGGAAAGCAGTTCCCATAATGTTAACCTGTTTTTCCTGTCCTTTCTCTTCATACCAGATAGAGCCTTTTACTCCCAAGAGTAACCTGTCGCTACCTTGCACTTTATTAACCAAATACGATACCGCATCAGTCTCGTTAACAGTAATAATTGCGCTGATTTTGGTATGATTTCTTGCCTTTATTGTTTCAAAGGGCATCCATTCAACGTTGCCTATTAATACAAGAGACTCTTTCTTCAGTTCAGGAAAAAGTGTATTGGTTACTTCGAGCGATATTTTATTCATTCTCACGTCATAAATGTCAGGGTTGGATAACGAAATAGTTATTTTAATAACCACCGTTTGGGGATCCAGACTTAATACATTTAAATCGTAAAACTCGTCTTCAATACCATACGTCGTATTATTATCTATTTCGGCGGTATATTTAGAGATAATTACACCGGTCGAAGAACTCGTAAATAACAAGAGAATAATGAAAGCAACGTTTATCCAGGCGTTTTCTTTCTTTAGCAATAATGAAAGACCTGCTGTAATGAAGGAAAAAACAGAAATAATGACGGATGGTAGTGAATAATAGGGGTCATCAATGATTCCAGCGGCAATTGCGCTTGTCACGCCCAATGCCATATAAAATGCCGTTGTAAATAAAAATAATCCTTTTCTTTTCATTGGTTTATCTGATCTTGAAGTCCTACATTATAACAGGTGTGAATAATAAAAATAAAGGTCAGATAAACCTCATCTTACCCGTACCTCTCATGGAGCCACGGGTCGAAGCGCATGTAGTACGTATTATCTTGGAAACCTCGACTCGTCCCGATGAAAATTAGCCTTTATTCCATTTTACGCAGCCGCGGCGTGAGGGTGAGTAGGGCGGCGGACGCCAGCACGAGTATCAAGGCCAGACCGCCGATAGCCCATTCTATCCCTATCGCCTCGGCCAGTACGCCGGCAAAGAACGTCCCAAAGCTGGAAAAGCCTATACCCATCATCATAAAGCTCATTACCCGGCCGCGGTATTCCGGTTCGGTATAGTTCTGCGCCAGGGAGTTACCTGAAGCCCGGTGCCCCGTTTGCCCCAGTCCTACGAATATCACCACGAAGACCGATACCAGCCACCACTTTGAAAAAGCAAAGCCCACCAGAGCCAGCCCCATGATAATGCCGCTGACGAGCATGATGGTGCCCCTTTTCTTACTCGGTAAAGAAGCCAGGACGAGAGAGCCGACGATAGCGCCGATTCCGGACACGGTGAACAGGATTCCCAGGCCGACTTCGCCGACATGCAGTACGTCCTCCGTAATCATGGGCATGAGCTGCATGAAAGGTAGACCGCATATCATTACGGAAAGGGTCGCTAACAGTACCAGAAACATCGTACGGTTACGCCGGATATAATGCACCCCGTCGATAATATCCGCCAAGGCGCTCCTGCCTTCACTGAATTTCTGGGCAGTTTTCGGCATCAGGAACATGCATAACCCCGCCATTCCGTACATGACGGTGGAGATAAAGTAAACAACCGAGAAATCGTAAGCCTTAATCAGGAAGCCTGTCGCCGCCGGGGCCAGTATGCGGAACGCGTTCATGCCCATCGTGTTCAGCGATACGGCGTTCAATACCTGTTTTTCGTTCACTATTTCGGAAATGATGGCCTGCCGCGACGGCATCATCAGCCCCATAACGCCTCCCTGAACGGTGGCGGTGACGATGAGTATCCACCAGGAACCGGGGACATCCTCGGTCAGATATCCGGTATGTATCGCGTAGGCTACCACCAGTGAAAGGAGCATCGAGCCCACCATGCTGTAGAAGAGGATGGTCTTTTTCTGCATCCGGTCGGCCAGGGCACCTCCCCAGAGGGAACCTATTATCATGGGCAGGGCATTGGCCAGCGCCGCCAGTCCGAGGACTACTCCCGAATTGCTAATGCGATAGATCAGCAGGGACCGGGCTACCATCTGCATGTTCATCGAGGACCACTGGCCTATCATCCCGAAGTAATACAGGCGAAAGGCAGGCTCCTTCAGCGAACTGAACGTCCTGATGTTGCGCAACCGGCTAAACATTTTTGTCATCGGACTGTCTGGCTTATACTCTGAACGTGATAAATACCCTGATAAGGAACTCACCTGCTAACAGGATTTCTTGCCGGAGTCTTTCTTGAGGCATGCTATAGCTGCTGCGGCTTAGAAGCCAGAGTACCGTTCCTCTTGCCACGGGTCGCCGTGGTTATGATACCCTGCCCTTTCCCAGAATCCCGGTTCGTCTTTATCTATAAATTTGATGCCCGTAACCCACTTGGTGCTCTTCCAGAAGTAAAGTCGCGGTACCACCAGTCTTACCGGCGCGCCGTGTTCCGGTGTCAGGGGCTGACCGTCGTGCTTTAGCGCAAACAAGGCATCCGGCTGAAAGAAGTCTTCGAGGGGCAGGTTGGTGGTGAAGCCTCCCTCACCGCGGACGAGGACGTGTTTCGCCTCCGGTTTTATTCCGGCGATGTCTTTAATCGTGCCGGTGCTGACGCCCTCCCACAGGTTGTCGTACTTCGACCACGTCGTTACGCAGTGGATGTCGGAAAATACTTCTACCTGCGGTAATTCGGCGAACTCCTTAAGGGTCAGCGTACGCTCTTTCTCTACCAGTCCAGATATCGTGAAGGTCCAGTCTTTCATGTCGATTGATGGCACTTTACCGTAATGCAGTGCCGGCCATTTTTCGGTTAATCTTTGCCCCGGGGGCAGCCGGTTTTGCCTTTGCGTGTCCGGGCTGATAATTCTTTTTATATCACTCATCTATTTCCAATATATCACATCGCAACGTGATAACAAATTCTCTCCGCCACCCTCGTGAGTTATCTTTTTCCACCCTGCCGCCAAGTATCATCTTTTGCTTATCCCGTAGTATATCCTCTCATCCTAAATAGGGTGTCTAAGAGGGGTGTTAGCCCCTCTTTCCAAATATGTCCCCCTCTCCTTCACCCTGCCTACGAAGGAGAGGGGGTCAGGGGGTGAGGTATAAAGAATCTCTTCCCGTTCCGTTATTGAAGCGGATCTGGTTCGAAATATGAGCCGTTCTGCCGGTTAATCGACGATATGAGCTGTGATTTCGTAGCTGGCTGCCTGTTTATGTTGCAACAGGATTGATTGTCGCATATCTTTGGGCAATAATTCGAGGTCTTCGTCTGATATCTCGCTGGTGAACTCAAAATCGATTATTTGACCCGGTTGAACATCATAATAGTACTGTGCTTCCTGCCAGAGCTTGTTCCCCTCGGCGTCATACCATTTGATATCAATGCCGGCTCTTTCGATGGCAGAGTATCCCTCGTTCTTCGCTTGACCGGATATAATCAGCCAGTTATTGGCGTCCCGGTTCGAATCATGGGCCAGCAAGATGAACTCGGGCGGGATTTGAACGAAAATAGCCCTCACGTCCATTGGGCTGTTGACAACGAGGTCAAGCACGCTGGATTCACCTTCGACATCGCCGCCCCAGTGGTCGAAAACGTATCCTTCGACAGGAACGGCTGAAAGAGTTATTTCGGCACCGTCGTCGTAAACGCCTCCAGATGGAGTAACCATGCCAGCGCCGCCGGGAAATACCGAGATATCCACGGAGTAAGTGACTATAGTCTCGGTTGTAGGTGGGATAGTTGTAGGCGTGGAGGTTGTCGGTGCTGTGGTCTCGGGTGAAGTGGGAGTAGTCGCAGTGGTAGTCTCTTTCGTTGGCGTTTCACTCGTTGTGGTCGCAACATCGTTATCTATGCAACCGCCAGCTAAAGCCACCCCGACAAGTACTATTATTATACATGCTATTACCGATTTGCCTCTCCACACTGTCCGTTTCATCTTTATCCTCCCGATATTAGTCAGGTGGAGTGATTATATTATGTATAATATGAACTGTCAATATTATCCGGGGCGGTTTTGGTTTTCAAGTTAGTGTATAAATGATAAAATACGGTGTAAAAGGCAATTGAGTTAGAGTTATGGAAAAGACCCTGCCGGCAACACGCTGCGGGAACACCCTCTTTCGCTGGGGCGAAAAGACCTACGTCATGGGTGTTGTTAATCTCAGTCCGGACTCCTTTTCCGGGGACGGGCTGGGCAACGATATCGAGGCGACGGTAGCCCAGGCGCAGCGCATGGTGGCCGAGGGTGCCGATATTATCGATGTCGGTGGAGAGTCCACCCGTCCCGGCACCAGACCTGCGTCTGTTGAGGATATCGATGACGAACTCCGCCTGGTAATTCCCGCCATAGAACGCCTGGCGGCGGAAATATCCGTCCCTGTCAGCATCGATACCTATAAATCGGGCGTGGCCACCCGGGCGGTCAAGGCCGGCGCCAGCATGATAAACGATATCTGGGGACTGAAAAAAGACCCCGCCATAGCCGGGGTTGCCGCCGCGGCAGGTGTGCCGGTCGTCCTTATGGCTAATGAGCGAGATGCCCCACCGAAGGCCGGCATCATGGCCAAGGTATTGGCGGACCTGCAATACGGCATTAAAATCGCCCTTGAAGCCGGAGTTGCCTCGCAGGATATCATCGTCGACCCCGGTATCGGCTTCGGCAAGACGCTGGAGCAGAACCTGGAACTGGTTAATCGATTGGCTGAATTGAAGGAACTTGGCAAGCCCATCCTGCTGGGGACTTCCCGCAAGTCGATGATTGGCCTGGTGCTGGACCTGCCGCCGGAAAAACGCCTCGAAGGCAATCTGGCGGTGACGGCTATCGGTATCGCCAACGGGGCCGACATTGTACGCGTACACGATGTACGGCAGACGGCGCTGGTCTGCCGCATGAGTGACGCTA
>CAYVPT010000133.1:0-7015 GCA_964453865.1 uncultured Dehalococcoidaceae bacterium | reverse complement strand
AAATCAGGCCGACGATAGGCGGCAGGGATAGATAGCCGACCCTGTCCCGCAGGAAGACCGAATACAGTCCGCCCAGGACAACCGCCAGCAGTAGAATCGAGAAGGTCAGGGGATTAAAAGCCAGCCAGGCTATCGAGAGACTGATAGCCAGTGAAATTGTCGCCACGACAAAAGCTTCGACGGGCCTGATGCGGCCGCCCGGAATGGGGCGAGACGGCCAGACCACCTTATCCCGTTCCCGGTCGGTATAGTCGTTAAAGACATTGACGGCGCACGAGGCAAAGGCAACAGCAAAAAAGCCCAGGACGCATTGGCTCAGGGGAGGAAAGTGTCCCAGTGCCAGCACGGCGGCACTGGCGGCATTGACCGGCGTCAGGACGAAAAAGAGGGGTCGCATCAAAGCCAGCAGACCGGAAATTCTATCTTTTAAACTCGGCAGGACAAAGGTCTCACCGGAGAACGTCCTTTGTCCGGTATCAGTGACTGCCATTCTTACCCTCCAGCCTTTCCTTGTCCATTGGGAACAGAGCTTTATAACGCGATTTTGCCATCTTCCCGGTTAAAATAACAGTATTGACGGGGAACAGGCCGGGGGCGAGATGGGCGTAATAGAAATGGACGCTGAGGATAAACCACGTCAGGAAAATGGCGACGCTGCGGTGTATCACCGCCGCCAGCGCGATGCCCAGCGGCTGAATGATTGACTCGGTAACGGTAGTATAATGCATAGCCAGCCCCGTCAAAGAAAGGGTGGGTATTCCCAGTCCGATGAGGTAGAAGTCCAGCTTCTGACCGAAGGTGTACCGGCCGTAGCGGGGCTCTTCCTTACGCCGACCGAATATATACAGGTTCATCTCGTAAAAGTCTTTGAGGTCCCGGAAAGACGGCAGCATCGCCCTGAGTTTTTCCTTTTTAACGGCGAACTTGTAGACGAGATAACCGATGTAATAGAGAACGGTAAAGTCCACGATATAGGCGAAATAGTGGTGGAACTGACGCTTGGCGGCGAGGCCTCCCCAGATGCTCTCGACGAACCACCGCGACACCGCCCAGTCCGGGAACGCCTGGGCCAGTCCCAGAACACCGGCTAAAGTGACGCCGACCATAATCAGGTAGTGCTGCAGTTTCAGATGGACATTGAAGCGGACAACCGGTTCCTCGCCGCTTTCATTGGGGGGGAGGTGAACGGGGTGGCGTCCGTAGTTGATACGCCAGCGGATTAACTCCAGCACGATGGTGACCATCATTGGGAGAATAAGACAGGCGGTAAATATGTAGAAAATCCACCTTACCACCGTTACCGGCGTGCCGGAAATCTCCTGCTGAAGGTAAGGCACGTGAGGGGCATCGCCGTAAAATAGGTATCCCTGGGGGTCAAGGGTGGGAAACAGGTAGATCAAGAACCACACAAAAGCCGCCAGTATCGCCAGCTCCACCAGCAGGACGAAAGGGAAATATCCTTTTTTCAACATAGCAGGCCCTCGACTACTTTTTCCGGGTCTTGCCTGTCTGCCCCGAAGGGACGGTGCCGATATCCCCCTCGTAGCCCTGCAGGCGGTAAGCCCCCCGGGGTATATCTTTCATGTCCTTCTTCTCTACCTTGTATATCTTACAGAGCAGGCAGGTAAGGTCCGGCGACCCGTACATGGGGTCGAAGTGCTCGTTGGACGTCAGCATATTGGGACTCGATATGGTCAGGCCGTGCAAAGGCCCCGGTTCTTCAGGGTAGAAACAGTTGGCGGTGGCCATGACCACGCGCCGGTCGATGCCGGGGAACACCCTGGCGACCTGCCGGATTCTGCCCCGCGGCGATTCAATCCAGACCCAGTCGCCGTCTTTAATACCGTGCTTTTCGGCCGTCTCCGGATTAATCTGCACTACGGGGTAGACCATAAAGCTGCGCAGCCAGGGGATGTTGCGGTACTGACCGAGGAAATAGAACGCCTGGCGGTAGCCGGTGGTGAGGACATACGGGTAGTCCTTATGAAGCTCCGGGGTGGCTACGGGGCTTTCTCCCGGCTCGACGAACTGGGGGAGGGGGTCGTAGCCCATCTCCTTGAGCGTGGTGGAATACAGCTCCAACTTGCCGGTGGGGGTGGGAAAGCCACCACCTTTCCGCCAGTAGTCTGTTTTATATTTATAGTAAATCTGGTCTTTACCCGAACAGGCGCTGAACATCTGTTCCTGGAACTGCCGCCAGGTGATATTCCCTTTTCGTAATTGATAGTCCAGCATCTCCTCGACATTACGCCACGGCCAGTATTCGGGTGCCACCCTTTTGCCGATATCCAGGACGATCTGGGCATCGGAGCGGGCTTCGCCGGGCGGCTCTACGCACTTATTGATGGCGGAGATAAAGAAGCGGGGATGCATATCGTAAATATCGTCGAGTTCAAGATAATGAGCTGCCGGCAGAACGATATCGGCGTATTCCGCCGCCGGCCCCATAAAAAGGTCGATCTGGACGTGGAAGTAGTCTTCCCTTTCGTAGGCTTTGATGGCGTCCTGCGTGCGCGCCAGGTGGACGAGCTGCTGTCCGGCGACCGCAATCCAGACCCTCACCCTGTCCGGGTGCCCCTCGATTAGCTCCTTGATAACCGTATCCGAGTGGGCGGTGCGCGCCGCGCCCATCTTGTGTACATTGCCGCCCTTTATTTTGCTCTTCATCTCGGGGGTGATGGGGATTTCCATGAAGAAGTCCTCTATCAGGCCGGTGGACGGCAGGACCCAGCTCATCATACTGCCGGGTCGCTCGATGTTGCCGGTAATGCCCAGCAGGTCCACCACCGCCCGTATATTCTGCCCGGCATTGGCCTGCCTCTCCAAAGAACTGCCGACCTGGATGGTGCCGGGGGTATCCACGGCAAAGAGCCGGGCGGCGTGGGCTATCTTATCTTTAGGCACCCAGGTAATCTGCTCCACTTTATCCAGTGTGTATTCCGCCGCCCTCTCTTTAAGCTCCTCGAAGCCGTAGGTCCAGTTCTCAACGAATTCTCTATCGTAGAGTCCTTCCTGGATAATCACGTTCATCATGCCCAACAGCAGGGCGGCGTCGGTGCCGGGGCGCAGCTGGAGCCACTCGGTCGCCCGGGAGGTCATGGCAGTAGCCCGGGGGTCGACGACAATGACGTTTTTCACGTGGTCCAGCGACTTCATGAACCAGTACGCCATCTCGGAATCGGCGCTGCTTATTTCCAGCTGCTTGGCCAGGATTATCTGCGTCTTGGGATACTCTCCACCCCAGCCGTGATAATCGCAGTAGAGTCGACCGTAGCCGGTTACCTGACCGTAGATGCCCAGTCGCGGACTGTGGCAGACGTAGCCGGGGGTTATGGCGTTGGCCGTACCCATGGAGCGGCAGAGCCGGTGAATATAACGGTTACAGCCTCTCCCCGTGCCCTGTGATACGGCAAGAGTATGCGGACCGTATTGTTCGCGGGCTTCTTTTACCTTATCCGCGATAGTATCCAAGGCTTCGTCCCAGCTAATCCGCTGCCATTTGCCTTCCCCTTTTTTGCCCATCCTCTTCAGGGGGTATTTCAGCCGGTAGGGATTATTGATGTGCTGCAGCTGGGATAGCCCCTTGGCGCACATCGTGCCGTCGGTAAAGGAGTCCGGATTACCCTCGACGTGTACGATAACGCCGTCCTCGACGGTGACCAGAATGCCGCAGCCGCCGTGACAGCCCTTGCAGGTGGATTTCACGATTTTCTTTTCAGCCATATATTTAAGCTCCCGCTTTTTCTAATAATAAACGGACGTGTGTACCGGGAGGATAGGATTGTGTATACCGGCTTTCAGCAGGACATATTTCAGAGCAATGGCTCCCACGGTATGAAATCCGATAGCCGTAATCAACAGAGGAGCCGAGGCATCGCCGAAAAAGTAGCTGGAAATCGATATCACCAAGGGTGAGATGATACCGCAGGCTACCACGCCTATCCAGAACGGCGTGGCCAGTCTACCCTTTAGCAGCAGCATCGCCGAGTACTTGGCTGTTTTGGAGATATAAGTGGCATTCCACACGTAGGCAGCGATGAAAACAATATTGACTATCAGCAGAAGGCGGCTGCCGAACTCGACCGCGGCCATGTCGACGGATGTATCCGCCAGGCCTATCGCCAGCATCAAAGCAAATCCATCGGTAACGCCGGCGATAAGCAATATCAGCGGCAGCATGGCGGTATTCCAGAAAGGCACACTGCGGCAGTAGCTCATGATAAAGCCGCTGTAAATACCCACCAGGAAACCGAGTATACCACCCAGCACTTTAAGGGCAATATCCCATCCCGTACCGGGGAAAAAGTAGGTCACGATAAGCTGGAAGAACACGATGGTGCCGAAATAGACAGTAAAGTTGATGCCCCGGGTAAACCAAGAAGTCTTCCAGGAATCGGTGAAAGGGATTAGAGTCCGCCAGAACCGCAGCGGCTTCCCGAAGTAAATAAGGTGCGGCGGGAGTTTCAGACACATTATGATTAAGAACCCGGCCAGCATTCCCCACCAGTTGTCAAAGTAAAGGGACACCAGGTATAGCCCGGCTCCCAGCGAGGTAAAGACCTCGGCAATCCAGACCAGCACGCCCCGCCGTTCTATCCACTCCGTCTGCGGCGTTGGTTTTATCATCCATTCATGTATTTCCATCCACTGTCGTAAAGCCATGCCTAAACTCCCTTACGACCTTTATCGATGTAATAGATAGACGGGTCGGTATCATATTCCGGATGAAGCTGGAATCCCATGTAACTATTTATCAATCGCCTGACTTCACTTTCAGGGTCGTCAAGGTCCCCGAAGGTGAGGGCCCGGGCGGGGCAGGCATTGACACAGGCCGGGGTGGCATCACGATCTATACCCGGTCTGAGTCCCTTTGAAATTCCGTCATCAATCCTCTCCAGGCAGAAGTTGCATTTCTCGATAGTGCCGACGGTATGGGGGAAAGAGCTCTTGCCGGCTTTTTCAAATCCGGTTAATTCATAGCCGGGGAAATATCCCGTATCCTTGTCCCTGGATAAGAAGGTCCGGTTCTGGTATGGGCAGGCGATGATGCAGTAGCGGCAGCCGACGCACTTGTCCTGGTCGACCCAGACTATGCCGTCCTCCCGCTGCTGGCTGGCGCCGGTGATGCAGACCTTGACGCAGGGGGCATCCTTGCAGTGATTACACCGCACCGGGAAAGTCGTCGTTTCTTCAGCCGGTTTTTCCCAGGCGATAAGCCTCGGCCAGGTGATGCCGAGGGGGAGAAAGTGCTCGACCCGGCAGGCAGCGATGCAGCCGTAGCACCGCATGCACTTACTCAAATCGACAACCATTCCCCATCTCATAATTTAACCGATACCCTTATCCCCGCTATATCTACGCATTTTAACATTATATATATTTATTGATGATCATAATATTATCTTTTGCGTATATAATACGCCAGTTTTTCAGCTATTCATCAATATTGTAACTTAAGTTACATAGTAATATTTGTTTCACTATTTGTCAAGGGGCATACCCTGCGATTTGTTTATTTCTTTCGTTATTTTTTCATATATTCCCGTATCGGCTTGACAAAACAGCATGAGTTACTTACATTATTTTTAAACCCGGTGATTATTTTTCTATAATTGGGGATGATTTAGCATGGCGGTATCTTTGAAAACACTGGCCAGGACGCATTATTTCAAGGGACTGACTCCCGGTGAAATCAGGGAGGTCAAAAAGCATATCGCCTTCGAGAAAAAGATAGAAAAAGGCGAAATATTGCTTTCCGAGGGAGGCCGGTCCGAATATATGTACTTCATGGTCAGCGGCGCGTTGAAAGTGTATAAGAGGTCGGCCAACGGTAAGGAACAGATTTTAAACATAGCTACCGGCGGTGAATCTTTAAACGACGTGTCAACGTTCGACGGCGGCATGAGTTCGGCTAGTATGCTGGCGATGACGCCCGTAAGGCTCTTCGCCGTGAAAATTAAAGACATGGAGAAGCTTTTCCGGGAAAATCCTAAAGTAGCCCGCAACGTTGCCGGGGTTCTGGCGTCCCGGGTACGCCGCGACTCGTCCCTGGTAGAAGTCTTGTCTTTCGGGCACGTGACGAGCCGGCTGGCCGGACTGATTCTCAAGCAGGCTGCCGCCACCGGGGAGAACCGTCTGCCGCACTTTACCCAGCAGGACCTGGCGGCCATGGTGGGCTCCAGCCGTGTAGTCGTCAACCGGTCGCTGCGCACCATGGAAGAAAGGGGCGCCATCAGGCTGGAGCGGCGGCGCATCGTGATTACCGACGAAGCGGTATTACAGAGCCTGGTAATGTAGTCCCGACGGCCGGGCTTACATCCCCAGTTCGCCCCTGACCGAGACGAAGTTTAACAGGCTGTCACGTGCTATCATGCCGACAACGTTATTATCTTCGACCACCGGGACCTGATTTATATCACTCTCGGTCAATATTTCCAGAACGGTAGAAAGGTCCTGGTCCGGCCTGACCCACTTAAGCTTATCAAAAGGCGTCATGGCGTCCTTTACCGTCCTGGCAGACCACTGGTCACGCGGTATTGTCCTGATATTGTGGATGGTCACCAGGCCGAGGACCTTTCCGTTTTCGACTACGGGGAAACAGCGTCGGCCGGATGCCAGTATATTCTCGTTGATTAATTGCTCTATCTTCATTTCCGGGCTTATCATAAAGCATTCCCGCGTCATCAATTCACTCACCTTATGTCCCTGAAGCATTTCTCTCAGGGCAAGCTGCCGGTAGCTGCCGACGGCGGCGTTCTGCAGGAACCAGCCGATAAAAGCGAACCAGATTCCGTTGAACCAGTTGCCCAGGAAAACAAGCCATATACCGCCGAAGATAAAGAGGAAGCCTACCACCCGCCCGATATTGGAAGCTGTCTTCGTGGCGCGTCGCAGGTTGCCGCTGCGTCCCCACAATATCGAACGCAGGACGCGTCCTCCGTCCAGAGGAAATCCCGGTATCAGATTAAAAGCGGCCAGGACGATATTAATCCAGCCGAGCCAGAAAGCCACGGCG
>CAYVPT010000132.1:0-7026 GCA_964453865.1 uncultured Dehalococcoidaceae bacterium | reverse complement strand
CTCGGCGCTTGATGGTGTTCCCGGTATCGGTCCCAAGCGTAAAAGCGCCCTGCTCCGGCAGTTCGGCACCGTCCAGGGAATCGGTGAAGCCTCGGTTGCAGAGCTTGTGGCCGCTACAGGTATGACCAGCGAACAGGTGGCGCGGATAAAGGAGTATTTGTAGTCATGCCCGCTAATTTGACACCGCAATACCTCGAGGCGGAGAGGAACTTCCGCCTGGCCAGGACTCCTCAGGAGAAAATAGCCTGTCTGGAAGAGATGCTGGCGGTCATGCCCAAACATAAGGGGACGGACCACCTCCGCGCCGATTTACGCACGAAATTAGCCAGTTTAACCAAATCTCTGGATAAAAAATCGGCTACCCAGCGAATGTCGATGACGATTGAGAAGGCGGGAGCGGCCCAGGTGGCGGTAATCGGATTCCCCAATTCCGGAAAATCGCAAATCGTGGCCAGTCTGACCAATGCCACACCGACCGTCGCCGCTTACCCTTTTACCACACAGAATGCCGTACCCGGGATGATGAATTTCGAGAACGTCCAGATACAGCTGATTGATACGCCGCCCCTGAGCGAACATCCCCCGGAGTGGTGGCTGCTGAACATTATCAGGCGGGCCGACGGCCTGCTGCTGGTGGTCGACCTGAGCGAAGACCCGGTGGCACAAGTAGAGGCATTGATAGCTAAACTGAACGAGAAAAGAATCGGATTGAGCCAGCCGGAGGAGGGCGAGGCTGATGATAAAGATGCCCCGGTAAGCTATAAAAAAGCGCTGCTGGTCGGTAATAAAAGCGACCTGGACATCGACGGCGCGAACTTCCGTGCTTTGCAGAATCGCTACAGTGCTCAGTTACCCACTATCGCCGTTTCCGCCCTGGGTGAAGGACTCGATGAGCTGAGGCAGCGTCTTTTCGATGTACTCGATGTTATCAGGGTCTATACCAAAGAGCCCGGCGGCAAACCGGATATGGCCGAACCGATAATACTGGAACGGGGAGGCACCCTGGAGATGGCCGCCGCCGCCATACACAAGTCCTTTGCCAAGCGTATGAAGTACGCCCGTATCTGGGGCTCCGGCAAGTTCGACGGCGTCCAGGTCAAACGCGACCACGTTTTACAGGACGGTGATATTATCGAGCTGCATTTATAACAACTAAAAACAGGAACAAATATATGGACGTCATTATTAATCCACCCGCCTTACATTTAAATATTTCTCCAGAAGCCTTTCACCTATGGGCAACTCATTACCTGAAATGCAGAAGGGATTTCAAACCTCCGTCCTCCAATAAATTCTCACCAGTTCCTTACTTCTTGCTTTGTCGGGCAATTGAACTTGAAATAAAGGCAAGACTTTTAAAAAAATCACCGCAAATTGATGTAAAGAAAAAATATGGTCATAACTTGGAAATAGCATATGATGCGTTGGATTCATCTGAAAAATTCTTAGATAAAAATGAGGAAGATACACTCCGAAAGGCAAGCCCTATCTATAAAGACAAAGACTTCGAGTATTTTAATGCTAAGGATGTGTTAACAGCCTATAAAAGGTTCCCAAAATTAGAATTACTAGATTCTATTGCTAGGAAATTGATTGAAAAATAATAAACATAAGATTAAAAATTGGTTTGCACTTGAATATACTTGAATAAATTCGTTCAAATTTCTTTTGTCACTTGCTTGTTCATTGTCTCGCTTTCTCAAGGTAATCACGCATAGTCACCGCATTTTTCAACGCATAACCCTGCACGTCGTTATTGAAATAGATATAGACCGCTTCCAGTTTCTCCGCAAGTTCAACTATCCTCTCGGCCCACCCGGCCAGTGCTTCGTCGCTGTAACAGCTTGAGTAAAGACTGTCGCTGCCGTGAAACCTGATATAGGCGAAGTCGGCGGTGGCTATCAGGGGAGGGGTCAGCTTCGGCATATCGAAAACGCAAAAGCCGATATTATGCTGACGCAATATATCGTAAACGTCTTCTGTAAACCATGATTGATGCCGGAACTCGATAACGTGTTTCAATTCCGGTGGCAGGGCGGTTAGAAAGGAGTTAAGGATATCATCGTCGCGGTGCAGGCCGGGCGGAAGCTGATAGAGGAGAGGTCCCAGCTTATTTTTCAGGATAATGGCTCTTGACATAAACTTGTCGACTTCATCACCGCAGTCTTTCAGCCGCTTAACATGCGTTATATACCGGCTTACCTTCACCGAGAAGATAAAGCCGTCCGGCGAAGCATCGTGCCACTTCTGGAAAACGCTCTCTTTGGGTAAACGGTAAAAGGTATTATTGATTTCCAGGGTGGGGAAATGGCGGGCATAAAACTCCAGCCACCTGGTTTTCGGCAGCTTTTCGGGATAGAACCGGCCGCGCCAGTCGTCATAATGCCAGCCGGACGTTCCGATGTAATAACACGTCATTTTTACGTTTCCCGCGCTCATTCTATCACCGGCGTAATGGTTTTCCAATTTTTCTTTGTTATCTTTTCCCACCCTAGCCGCCCTCGTATCTTCAGTGGCTTAGCCCGGGGGTTCAAAATCCCTCTCTCACTCTCCCTTTACCAAAGGGAGAGAATGATTGTGCAAACCGTATGTTTCACTTCTGCTCGAATCTGTCTCCCTCCTTTGTAAGGAGGGATTAAAGGAGAATAGTGCCCCTCTCAAGAAATTCTCCCCCTCTCCTGCTGAAAGCCTTGCCAGGAGAGGAGGAATAAGGGGGTGAGGTAGAGAATAATTATCTCCCTTAGCTTGACCGGCTCAAGCGTAATCCGATATATTTGAAAGAGTAGAATCGCCGATAAAGGAGTTTATCCCTGACATGAAATTAGCCATTCAACTTGATTTTGATGGAACGGTAACCGAAGAAGACGTAAGCTTTCTCCTACTGGATACATATGTGGGCAGCGTCTGGCGCGAGCACCTCGTGGAGTACACGGAGGGCAGGATTCCCGTCGGTACGTTTAATAAAGAGGTTTTTAGCCTGATGAAAGCCGATAGAAAGACGATGACCGACCTCGTGTTAAGCAGTGACCGTGTGAAGATACGCCCGGGTTTTCAGGAATTTTTTAGCTACTGTAATCAAGAGGGCATAAAAACAGTCATCGTCAGCAACGGCCTGATTTTCTATATCGAAGCCATCCTGGACAAACTGGGCTTAAACAGCGTCGAAGTATACGCCGCACAAAACCGTTTCGGCCGGGACGGTATGGAAGTAGCCTATATAGGTCCGGGTGGTACCGAGATGGAAGTCGGCTTCAAGGAGTCCTATACCGAGTTGCTGGAGAAAGACGGCTACGACATTGTTTACGTGGGCAACGGCGCCTCGGATATCTTTTCGGCCAGGCGGGCTAAACACGTTTTCGCTATCGATGAACTATTGAAATGCTGCCGGGAAGAAAAAGTGCCCTGCACGCCGTTTACCGACTTCTTTGATATTATCAAAGGGCTGGAAGCCCTCGTACAGGGCTAGTCTGTTTTCAGCGTTATCCCGATAGGGCAGTGGTCGGAGCCCATTACCCCGGGCAGGATAAAGGCGTTGGTTACGGACGGCAGCAGGTTGTCACTCACGAAAAAGTAGTCGATTCTCCAGCCCACGTTCCTTGCCCTCGCCCCCGATTTCATGTCCCAATACGTGTACTGGTCCGGCCTTTGATTAAAATGGCGGAAGGTATCGACGTACCCATGCGCTATAAGCTTGTCTATCCAGGCCCTTTCTTCCGGTAAAAACCCGGAGACTGTGGAATTCGCCTTCGGCCGGGCCAGGTCGATTTCCCTGTGGGCGGTATTGACATCTCCGCAGACAACCAGTTTCTTACCGGCATCTTTAAGGGAATCGGTATATTGCAGGAAGACGTCGTAAAAAGTCATCTTGTAGTCCAGGCGTTCCTGACCTGACTTGCCGTTGGGGAAATAGATATTCAAAAGGGTAAACCCGGGATATTCGGCAACGATAACTCTGCCTTCTAGGTCGAGACCACTAGAGTCGAATTCATACCGGATGCCGAGAGGCTTCTCTTTGGAAAAAACGGCCACACCGCTGTAGCCTTTTCTCTCCGGGTAGCTCCAGCAGACATGATAGTCCGCCGGTTTTATAAGGTCGGCATCAAGCTGTTCGGGTCGGGCTTTGGTCTCCTGGAGGCAGAGGATATCCGGCGATTCTTTATATAACCATTCCAGAAAGCCCTTTCTCCTGACGGCCCTGATGCCGTTAACATTCCAGGAAAGCAGTCTCTTTTCTTTCATCAGGCGTCTCCTTTTTAACCTCTCCACTTTTCCCCCTTCTCGCCTGTTATCTTTTCCCACCCGAGCCGCCCCGTATCATCCGCGGCTTAGCCCGAAATTACCCTGTCGTGTCATTCTGAGCGCAGCGAAGAATCTTGGGGAAGAGTTGTGTCATTCCAGCGCAGGCTGGAATCCACTCCTCGCCTCCGTGTGTTATCTTTTCCCACCCAAACCGCCCTCGCGTCATCCGCGGCTTATCCCTGAGTTATTTCCCCACCCCATAATAGGGGAGTGCGCAGCCCCCTCTCAAATCTTCTCCCCCTTCCCTTCGTAAGGGAAGGGGGCCAGGGGGATAGGTTGTTTAATCACATCATACCTCTCACGTTTGATAACGGAGTATATATTTATTATACTTTTAACAGGGAAATAAATACCACAGCAGCTACTTCCGCTTTTTTCTGATATCGTTGTCATAACATAATTATCATCGGAAAGGTGTCGTTTTGGAAAAAGCTTACACCAATCTTACCAACGGCGGTCCCGTCCTTGTCTATGTTAGCGACGGCAAAATAGTGCGTGTCCGACCGCTGGTGCTGGACGAGAGTGACGCCGCCTCGTGGGCTATTAACGCCGACGGCCGGAGTTTCTCGCCGTTGCGGAAGGCCTGTATATCACCCTTCACTGCCGTTGAGAAATCGCGGATACACTCCGATGTCCGTCTTAAATATCCCCTCATTCGTGAAGACTTTGATCCCGCCGGCAAGCGTAATCCGGAAAACCGGGGGAAGTCCGGCTACAAACGCATCAGCTGGGATAAAGCCCTGGGCATCGTCGCCGGAGAGATGAAGAGAATCAGAGAAGCCTACGGGCCGGAAGCCGTCATGTCCCGCGCTTCTTCCCACCACAACTGGGGCAACGTCGGCTACCGCACTTCCACCTGGGCGCGATTTTTCAATATGATAGGCTTTACCGATATTATGGATAACCCCGATAGCTGGGAAGGCTGGCACTGGGGAGCGACCCATACCTACGGTTTTTACTGGCGATTAGGCATGCCGGAGCAGTACGACCTGCTCGAAGACGCGTTAAAGAACACCGACCTCGTGGTGCACTGGGGTAACGACCCCGATTCGACACGCGGCATCTACGGCGGGCAGTGTGGCGACTCTGGCTGAGGGAACTGGGCAAGAAGCAGATTTTCATAGACCCATTCTGTAACTATACCGCGACGATACTGGGCGATAAATGGATAGCCCCCCGCCCCGGCACCGACACAGCCATGGCGGAAGCCATCGCCTATATCTGGCTTACCGAGGGCACTTATGATAAAGATTACGTCGCCGGGCGTGCGGTAGGTTTTGAGGATTTCAGGAAACATATTCTTGAAGACGCTTGCACGCCGGAGTGGGCGGCTGAAATCTGCGATGTACCGGAACATGTTATAAAGAGTCTGGCGCGGGAGTGGGCTTCAAAGAGGACGATGCTGGCGGCCGGTTCCCGCGGCGGCGAGTCCGGCGCCTGCCGCCAGGCTTACGGCACGGAATGGGCGCGTCTCATGGTGCTTTTACAGGCGATGCAGGGCTTGGGCAAACCGGGCGTTAACATCTGGGGCACGACGATGGGCACGCCCTATAACGCCGATTTCAACTTCCCCGGCTACAGCTCCTTCGGGCCTAATTTCCTCAACGGCTTCGCGGAAAAACAGGTGAAGAATCCGGTGAAGCAGCGTATCTACCGGCTTCTCGTCCCGGAAGCTATCCTGAATCCTCCCATACATTGGCTCGGCGAGACCTTCTGCGGGCAGTCGCTGGAGCAGCAGTTCATCCCCTTTACCTACCCGGCCCCCGGCTGCTCCGAGGTCAGGATGTTCTACCGCTACGGCGGCTCGTATCTGGGTACGATGACGGGTACCAAACGCTGGGTAAAGATGTACCAGAGTCCCAAGCTGGAGTTCGTTGTCAACCAGGACTGCTGGTGGTGTACCGAGACGCACCTGGCCGATATTATCCTGCCGGCCTGTACCAACTTTGAAAGGCCCGATATCGGAGAGTGGGCCAATACCGGCGGCTATACCCATCACGGTTCCAACGCCTGTAACCACCGGGTCGTCGTTTACCAGCACAAGTGTATCGAGCCTCTTTACGAATCGAAGTCCGACTACCAGATATTCACTGAGCTTGCCGAAAGACTGGGCATTAAAGAGGATTTTACCGAGGGCAACTCCGAGGAAGACTGGATAGAGAAAGTCTTCAACTACTCAGACCTCACCAAACACATATCCTTCGAGGATTTCAAAAAGAAAGGGTATTTCATCGTCCCCATGCCGGAGGACTACCAGCCGACGCCCGGCCTGCGCTGGTTCTACGATGGTCGTGACTGCGATACCCCCGACCATTTTAATCCCAAACGAAATACGGAAAAAGGCAAAGAGTTGGGGACGTACAGCGGCAAGATAGAATTCGTCTCTCAGAGCCTTTTAAAACACCTCCCCGACGACGAGGAGAGACCGCCGCTGCCGCGTTATATTCCCAGCTGGGAGGGCTATAACTCGGCGCTGGTAAAAAAATATCCTCTCCAGCTTATCACCCCTCACCCCCGCTACTCCTTCCACACGCACTACGATGCCAATTCAAGCTGGCTGGGAGAGATACCGGGGCATCGTATCCTCAAAGACGGGTATTACTGGCGTCCGGTACGCCTGAATCCTGCAGACGCCGCCGCCAGAGGCATTAGTAGCGGGGATATCGTCAAGCTGTATAACGACCGCGGCGCCGTACTCTGCATCACCGAGGTCACCGAGAGAATGAG
>CAYVPT010000131.1:0-7069 GCA_964453865.1 uncultured Dehalococcoidaceae bacterium | reverse complement strand
GTCTGATTTCGTGTGCCCCGGCCACCACCATCTGGTCGGCGGCGGTATATTTCTCTTCGTTATCTCCGCTCATTATGCTTCTCCTAGAATCCGCTAAAAACCGGCTCGCTGGCAACGGGTTTTATCTTGAAATTCTCAAAATAGTCCGGCGGCTTCATTTCCGCCCGCTTTTTCAGATACTCGTCCCAGTCCTTAACGCCGTAGACCAGTTTTTCTACGTAGGTATCGTAATTTTCTCTAGGACCTGTATCGAAATAATATCCCCACATATCCCCGTTATAGCACCCCGCCAGGTGCATCGGATGGGCGCCGAAAGTCTGCTCGACGACAGCGCTGACGCGAAAGCCCGGGATAACAGTGCGGTTGGGGTCGCGCCGGATAATATCCGCATCGACTATTTTCTCCGTGGTGACGATGACCTTCCGGCTGGCGTTGACGCCTTCCACGTCCACGCCCATGGTGCCCCATCTCTGGGCGTTCCCGGCGGCATCCGATCGCTGGACGTGAATTATGGCTACATCGGGATTAATGGCGCGCACCGCGCCGATAGTCGTCCCGGTAAAAGGACACGGCATCGACGTGATGTTCTTATTGTATTTAGGCATGTCCGAGCCTATCTGGCTTTTAGCGGGGATAAAGGGTATGCCCATCTGCCCGGCCATTAACGCCAGGCTTATGCCGAAGTGGGAGTACTCCTCAAAGACCGGCAGGCGGCCCATGGCTTTAGCTTTGGCGTTGGCGTAAGACCGCGTGTCCTGAGCGGCGTAACCGGTCACCATTTTATCCGCGAGACCTTCACCGATGAGGAGATTGGTGGTAGCCACCAGGGCGCTGACCACGGTCAGGTGGTCGATTTTCTGACGGACGATTTCATGAATCGCGGCGGACGGCTCGCCGTGCTGCATACCGGCGAGAAACAGTATATCGCCACTCTTAACGAATCTGGAAACAGCCTCCTGCATCGTCATCACTTTACTCATCGAGTTGTATTCCTTTCCCGGGGAATTTATCGTGAAAACGCACCGCCGGCGGTGCGAACAGGCTGACATTAGAGTCGGGAGAAAATTCGCCTCGCCTATTTTACCACATCCGATAGTGAAGGTAGTAAGGGATTCAGTGGACAGTTATCAGTTAACAGTTTTCAGTTTGAGAGGAAAAGGCGTGGTGTAAACCTCACCCCTTGTATCCCCCTCTCCGCTAGCAGAGAGGGGGAGGAGTATATGCGGGATAGGCCGTAGATGAAGCGAGGGCGGCCTGGGTGGGAACAGATAACAGACGAGGTGGTAGTACTGGATTCCAGCCTGCGTTGGAATGACAGAAGAATGAGATTGCCGCGTCGCTATGCTCCTCGCAATGACATTTAAGTCGGGTGGTGACTAAAGACTATGGGATAAGCCGTAGATGATGTAAGGGTGGGAATAGATAACAATGAGGGGAGGGGGCTGAGATTGCCACTCATAATTCGAAAAAATGTAAAAAAGACTTGACAAATAGTATAATATATATTACAATATGTTCTGTATAGATTACTTATTATGAGGAGGCAGGCGAATGGCACCACTGCAAAAGAGAGCATTATACGCCCTGCTGATAGGGCTTGTGCTGGCGGCGGCCCTGGTGGCTGTCTTTGCCATCAAGGGCGTTACCACCTTCGATGAAGACGATGGTTTCCGGTTCATCGTTTACGGGCTGTGGGTAGGTGTGCCGGTGGTATATCTGATACTGGTGAACCTTACCCTGCGTAAGCCCACCCAGATTGACGAACGCGACCGCCGGATAATGGAAAGGGCGACGAAAACGCAGGTGCTGGGAATACTGCTCTCACTGGCAGCCTGGGCTATCGTCCTCACCGAGGTGTACCGGGAGTCGGGGCAAATCCCGGAGATTTTCCTCACTTTGATATTCATATCAGCACTGATTGTCAGCACGCTGGCGCAATCGCTGGGTATCCTTATCGGCTACTGGAGCGACCGTTGAATCGTGCTCTAATAAGGAGGTAAAAAGATGACCATAAGTCAAAAAACCGCCTGGGTACAGCTGGCGATATTCGGGGCGCTGGTAATCGGATGGGCAGTTCTTTTTATAATCAACGGCACGGTCTTTTACTGGCAGGATGATACGGTAAAAATGACCTTCTACTGGCTCAGCGCCGCCGCTTTTGCCGCCCTGGTGATAATGAACATCACGGCCAGCATCCTGAAAAGTCGACTGAAAGCCGTCACCGATGAAAGAGACAGGGCGATTTTCCGCCGGGCGTCGCTGTGGGCGACGGGCACCTCGTATACCATGGTCGTGGCCCTGCTGCTGGCACTGGCTATCACCTACATGAACAACAACTCTGAGACAATCCCGGTCTATTTCCCGCTGTTTATCGTCCTCGCCGGGGGAGTGACCTTGCTGCTGACCCAGGCCATCGCTGCTCTGTTAATGTACGGCCGGAAGGTGAAACATGGCGAGAGCTAGTATCGGAAACTGCATCCGCAGGCTGCGCTTCGACCACGGCGAAATGACACAGGAAGAACTGGCTGGACGCGCCGGATGTACCCGGCAGACCATTATCGCTCTGGAGCAGGGCAAATACGTACCATCAATCGAGCTGGCTTTTAAAATCGCCCGGGCTTTCGGGGTAACGCTGGAAGAGGTCTTCCAGTACGAGGAGTAACGGAGGTCAACCATGAGATATAATACGTTCAGAAAGTGGCAGGCAATAATGGGGATGATAATCGGAGGGGTTACGGGAGTATCCTTAGGTCTGGGGAACTGGATAGTACCCATTATTACCATTGTCATATGCATATCGATAATGATAGTTCTCAGGAGGAGGGTCAAAGAGATAGTTGCCGATGAAAGGACATATGCCATCGCCGGAAAAGCGGCGCGTTTAACAATGCTAATCGGCGTTATCGGCATGGCGATAACCGGGGCAATATTACTGATAATAAGCCGCGGAGAGTCTTCGGAACTGACAAAAGCAGGCTTCGCCCTGGAATACGCCGCCTGCGCCTGGCTGGTTATCAATTATATAGCCTATTATTATTACAATAAGAAACTGGGTAGCCGATGATGAAAAAAGTCCTCATCCACGTCTGCTGCGCCCACTGCGCCGCCTATACTGTAGAACACTGGCGACAGCAGGGCTACGAAGCCGGCGGGCTCTGGTACAACCCTAATATTCACCCCTATACCGAACACCAGCAAAGGCTGGAAAGTATGAAGTCGCTGGCGAATCAGATGGAACTGCCTCTCATCGTAATTGAGGGATACGATGTCATCGAATATTTCCGCCGGGTGGCCGGACACGAAGAGGAACGCTGCCGGCACTGCTTCGAGCTGCGACTGGCGAAAACGGCCGAGACCGCCCGTGAAAAAGGGTTCGACGCCTTTACCACCACCCTGCTCATCAGCCCCCACCAGAAACATGAGCTCCTCCGGGAGACAGGTGAAAGAATCGCGGAAGAAAAAGGGGTGGCATTTCTTTATGCCGACCTCAGGAAACGCTACTCGGACAGCCGGCACATAACCAAGCCGATGGACTTATACCGCCAGCAGTACTGCGGCTGTGTTTACAGCGAGTGGGAACGGTATCGCGAGAAGGAAAAAGGTCAAAATACGGGATAAGCCGTGGATGATGCGAGGGCGGCAGGGTGGGAAAAGATAACAACCGGGGGAGGTAGGGGGAGGCTATAAACCACCCGAATAGGAACCATTTATCACCGTATTTTATTTTGCAGGCGAATATAACTTATAATAGATATATCCCATGAAGGCAATGAATTCCCCTATAATCAATAATACCGACTTCTGGCGTGCGCTGTTTGCCGCCGATTCGATAGCGGTAATCGGCGCCAAGAAGGAAATCGGCTCGTGGGGAAACGATGCCCTGCGGGCATCCGTAGAGTCAACCAAAGCTAAGGAAGGACGGCGAGCCTACGCGGTCAATCCCAACGAGGCGGAGGTGCTGGGGGTAAAGTGCCATAAGACCGTCCTGGATGTGCCCGGTCCGGTGGAACTGGCGATTATAGTGGTACCGGCAGCCATTGTACCTCAGGTTTTGCGTCAGTGCGCCGAGAAAAAAGTCAAAGCCGCCGTCGTTATTTCGGCGGGATTTGCCGAGGTGGACGGGGACGGGGCTAAGCTGCAGGTGGAACTGGTATCCATCAGCAGAGAGGCGGGGATGCGTTTCGTCGGTCCCAACTGCAACGGCCACGCCGATATGTATACCCGGGTTGCCAGCCTCGGTTTTGCCAGCCAGATGCCCGCCGGACCGATGTCACTGTTAAGCCAGAGCGGCACTCTGGGCGCCAGCATTATGCAGATTGCCGTCAGCCGGGGAATCGGGCTGAGCAAGGTAGTCAGTACCGGCAACGAAGCGGATTTACACCTCGAAGACTATCTGGAATACCTGGCTCAGGACGAACATACCCGCGTCATCGCCGCCTACATCGAAGGGCTCCGGGAGGGGAGGCGCTTCAACGAACTAGCCAGGGACATAACCAGGCAAAAGCCCAGCGTAGTGATGAAGTCCGGCACGACCGGTGCCTCCGCCAGAGCGGCCAGGTCTCATACGGGAGCGCTCTCCGGCGCCGACACGGTTTATACGGCGGCTTTCAAACAGGCCGGCGTCATCAGGGCGGAAGACGAAGGAGAGCTCTGCGACCTTGCTTTAGCTCTGTGCAACCTACCGCTGCCACGGGGGAACCGGGTGGCGATACTGACTATGGGCGGGGGATTCGGGGTGGTGACAGCCGAGGTGTGTGAGAAAGAAGGACTGGAAATAACGGCACTCCAGCCGCAGACCCTGAAAAAATTAAGCGCCATATTGCCATCGCGATGGTCGCCGGGCAACCCGGTCGACCTGGTAGGCATACGCACACCGAGCGGTGATAATATCGGTGACGAGTGCATACAGTTGCTGCTCGAAGACAAGAACGTTGACGGTATTATATCTTTACTGCCGCCGATGGTTTTTCTGCCCAGGATGATGGGCAATATCAGCCCGGAGCAAATGCGCGCCATGCGGAGAGAGAATGACCGGAAACAGAAAATACTGCACCGGAAACTGAAAGAATACGACAAACCGCTGGTTTATATCCAGAGAATGTTCGTACGTTCCAGACCCGAGCCGGACGAAGATGAGCCGAAACCCGACATAACGATTCCAGAGTATACCCACCCCCGCCGCGCCGCCAGGGTCCTGAGATATCTGGCGGAGTACCGCAGATATCTGGAAAAGAGATAATCCGAATCCTTTCCAGATACCAATTCGCCGGATTAACTAATCCCGTTTTTCCCCTTATGTGTTGACATGCACGAATATATAGGCTATCATTTCTTATGTTTTTTCGTATTTTACCGTTTGGCACTATGAAAAGGTGATCGTAGTTGAAAATGCATACGCTCGTAGAGATGCTTTACCTTACCCGTCAAGAGTTCGAGAGGAACCTGGCGGGATTGTCTGATGAAGACTCACGCAAGCGAATCGAGCCGATGAATTGCATCAGCTGGATAATCGCCCATGTGGCCTGCCAGCATCGTGCCTACTTTGTCGACTGGCCTCAGGGAAAGGTCGTCGATTCCCGGTACCTGACATATAATTATGGTGCCCAACCTTCACAGCCGCCGCTGGATGAAGCCATGACTTTGTGGCGGGATGCCTGCGAAGAATCCAAAGCGTGGCTGGAGGCGGCCACTAACGAGAGCTTACAGGAAATATGCCCCAACGCTCTGGCGGAGGGAGAGAACTGGGGCACTCTCCTGGTACGCTGTATCTTTCATACCTGGTGCCACCTTGGGGAAATCAGTTCTATCCGGCAGATACTCGGCCACAAGCCGCCGCAGTTCGTTAACATGCATGGGTGGGCGTATGATGGTACGTAATATGACTAAGCGGTAAAACTAGATGTGTCATCTCAATCATTGAATAATCAGGAAGGATACTGATGACGAGCGAAAGAGTGTTACGGATGGTGAAACAACTCACCGAAGACCCCGAATACCGGCATCCTAGATACCTACCATACGCCTTTATCGAGAGAGCGGTCACGCTTTCGAACGAGGAAGCCATGGAACTGGCTGCCCGCCTGTTCATGATGGACGAATGGCGTTATATCTGGCCGGCTACAGTTATATTCAAAAAACATCCGACGGCAAGGACAAAGATAGACTGGGAATACCTGGAACCTCTCGGGAACCGGATGGATAGCTGGGGACTGGTGGATGCTTTTTCGGCGATAGCGGGGCCGGCCTGGCGTGCCGGTCAGTTGACTGATACCCGCCATTATACGCTGGACACGTTCGAAGAACCGCTGGGGGTGGCGCAGGGCAGCGCTGGTCTGCACCGTGTTTCTCAACAGGAAAGCCCAGGGCGGTACCGGAGACACCCCGCGGACACTCATGGTCTGCGAAGCCCTGGTGAGTGACAGAGACGATATGGTGGTTAAGGGAATGTCTTGGGCTTTACGTGACCTTCTCAAGCGTAACCGTCAGGCTGTCGAGCAGTTTCTTGAAGAACACGAGTCGGAACTGGCCTCCTTGGTCAAACGCGAAGTCCGCTGTAAACTGACGACGGGACGCAAGAATCCGCCGCGGCGAAAGAAATAGTCGGCAGTTACGGCAGGTTTCTATAATTCCATCTCTTTCAGGTCAGGGGCTATCTTTAATTTCGGCTCCGTCAATTCCTGCACATCTTCGACCGTCCAGCCGGGTGCGGTCTCTTTCAGGAGCAGGCCTTCGGACGTGACTTCTATAACAGAAATATTAGTTACTATCAGGTTAACGCAGTGCGGGGCCGTCAGGGGATAGGTACATTCCTTGATGAGCTTGGGTTCATTGTTCCTGGTGGTGTGGGTCATCACGGCAATCAGGTGATGGGCTCCGAAGGCTAAATCCATCGCCCCGCCGATATTACCCGGTCGCCCGACCTGCATCGTCCAGTTGGCGAGGTCGCCCTTTTCCGAGACCTGTAGAGCTCCCAGCACGCAGAGGTCGATGTGGCGACCGCGTATCATCGTGAACGATTCGGCATGGTCGAAAAAGCAAATACAGGGCCTGGGCGTGGCGAAAGTGCCGG
>CAYVPT010000130.1:0-7097 GCA_964453865.1 uncultured Dehalococcoidaceae bacterium | reverse complement strand
AGACAATTCTTGCCCCCTCCACCTTCTCGGCGATTAAGTCTCCCATCTCCTTCGTTCCCACCTTTGTTTTACCTTCGCTCATTATATCATAGGTGCGGTAGCCTTCATTCAATGCTTCATCAATAGCTTTCTCTACCGCCCGGGCTTCTTTTTCCAATGCGAAAGAATAGCGCAGCATCATGGCAGTGCTGAGTATGGTGGCGATGGGATTGGCCATGTTGAGTCCGGCCCGGCGCGGCGCGCTGCCGTGAATCGGCTCGTAAAGACCGGGTATCCCGACGCTTTCCTGAGGTACTCCCGCCAGACTTGCCGAGGGCAGCATACCCAGTGAACCGGCCAGCATGGAGGCCTCGTCGGTGAGGATATCACCGAAGGTATTTTCCGTCACCAGCACGTCGAGATATTTGGGATTCTGGATAATCCTCATGGAGCAGGCGTCCACGAGCATGTGTTCCAATGTGATATCCGGGTAGTCCTTCGCAACTTCGACAGCCACCTGCCTCCACAGCCGGGAAGACTCCAGGACGTTGGCTTTATCTACCGAAATCAGCTTCTTCTGGCGCCGTTTAGCCAGCTCGAAGCCGACCCGCACGATGCGCTCTATCTCATAGTCCGAATAAAGCATGGAGTCGACGGCTTTACGTTCTTTTTCCGTCTGCCAGCGTTTCTTGGGCTTGCCGAAATAGAGTCCGCCGGTGAGTTCGCGGACAAAGATGAAGTCCACCCCTTTTATCACTTCCGGCTTGAGGTTGGTGGAGTTCACCAGCACCGGAAAGACCATCACCGGACGCAGGTTGGCGAACAGTCCCAGTCGCTTACGCATTTCCAGCAGACCGTCTTCCGGGCGGACTTTCGCCAGGGGGTCGTCCCACTTGGGGCCGCCGACCGCACCGAGTAGTATAGCATCGGCTTTCTTGCAGAGCTTGACCGTTTCCGGCGAAACAGCCACGCCCTCTTCATCTATTGCCGCCCCGCCTATCAGCCGGTAGTTAAGGCTAAAGGTATGACCGTATTTCTGGCCGATTGCCTTCAGTACTTTAACGGCTTCGGCGACCACCTCCGGGCCGACGCCGTCACCGGGTAAAACAATCAGGTTAAATTTCACGTTATTTCCTTTCTTTGATTGTCATTATCGGGTTTAACCCGATAATCCAGGTTCCTCTCCTCCCCGACTGGATTCCAGCTTTCGCTGGAATGACAGAGCGAGAGTTACGGATTCCCGCTCCCGTATCGATTACGGGTTCACCGTGAACGGGACAAGCTGTGCGGGAATGACATCTGATAATATTCTAAGTCCTCATATTAGCCAGTCTCCGGCGGGTGTATTCGATAAGACCGCCGGCGGAAATTAACTCCGACATGAAAGAGGGATAGGGTTTGGCGGTAAAGCTCTTACCCCTGGTTACGTTCTTTATTTTGCCTTTTTCCAGTTCCACCTCTAAAGTATCGCCGGCTTCGGTGCTCTCCACGGCCTCGGCGCATTCAAAGACGGGGAGGCCGATATTGATGGCGTTGCGGAAGAAGATGCGGGCAAAGCTGGCGGCGATAACGCAGGAGACACCGGCTGCCTTGATAGCCAGCGGGGCATGTTCCCGCGATGAGCCGCAGCCGAAGTTGGTGGTGGCCATAATGATATCGCCGGGCTGTACCGTGTTTATGAAGTCGGCATCGATGTCTTCCATGCAGTGTTTGGCCAGTTCGGCGGGGTCGGAGACGTTAAGATAACGGGCGGGGATAATAACGTCCGTATTGACATTCTCGGTGTATTTAAAGACCTTGCCTTTTAGTTTCATAATTTTATTAACCTCACCCCCTGTGTCCCCCTCTCTTTCTGAGGCAGGGTGAAGGAGAGGGGGAGGATTTATGAGAGGGGCTGCGCCCCTTTTGAATCCATGTTGAATCAGAGATATTTATCGATATCTTTAGTCATCGCTCGAAGCATGTCTTTTTCTGTTAATTCTGTGTCCTTATGACCAAGGCTTTTACGTATTTCAAGTAAAAGGCTACCCCACAATCGCATCATTTCCATCGTGTCTCTTTCCCCAGTTTCTTCAGCCTGATATGTATTTTGTATTAGTTTATTATGTGCAATAACTACATTATCAGAACCGAGTAATATTACATCGAAAACCGTTTTTCTATATTCATGCGATTGAATTTCTTTGATGGCTTGTTGTAAAAGACCTTTATTCTTCGAGCCACTAATTACTTTTATATAAGGATCTATAAGTTTCCTATATACATTCCTTTGTTCTTCTCTTAATCTTTCTCGTAATACTCGCTTTTCTTCTGTATGTGACCTTACAATCCATCCAACAATAACACCAACTGCTGCAAGTATATAAGGCACTAGTGTTTGTAACCATTCCATATTATACCACCACCAGCTTGCTTTCCCACCCCTTGACCCTTTTCGGCTTTCCTTTTCTGTCAGGCTCTACGGTATGTCCTTCGGCTTTCAGCCTGGCGGACTGGTCGGTAACGCCGCCGGGGTACTTATCGTTGAGTTCTCCTTTGCCTTTAAGAGTACGCCAGTAAGGGGTGATATCCTTTTTGCCTTCGGCTGCGTCCTCTTCGGCCGCACGGGCCGCGATACCGACAAAGATGCCGGTGGTTATCGGTCAGCCGAAGGTGGCGTTATATTTCTTCGCCATAAACTCGCGAATCTGGTTGATGGTGATGAGCTTTCCGGATGGGACGCTTTTCATCAGGGCGTCCACCTCCAGCGGCGAGGGGATAACGCAGGTGCCCTCGCCCCATTTCTGGCTCATCTTCTCATTGACTTCCACCACCTGGGGTAGGTTTTGTTTCTGTGTGGTCGACACCAGCTTCTCGCGCCAACTGAGTTTCAGTTTCGCCATTTAACTTCCCCTATTTAACAACCTCGTCAGGGCTGACGATTCTACCCGCTATAGCGCTGGCGGCGGCTACGGCCGGATTGGCCAGGTAAACCTCCGATTTAGTACTGCCCATCCTGCCGACGAAGTTACGGTTGGTGGTGGAGATACAGCGCTCTCCATCCGCCAGGACGCCCATATGCCCGCCGAGGCAGGGACCGCAGGTAGGCGTGCTGACGGCCGCCCCGGCTTTGATGAATGTCTCAATCAGGCCCTCGGTCAGGGCGTCAAGATACACCTGCTGTGAGCCCGGGATGATAATACACCTTACCCTCGGATTTACTTTATACTTCTTGAGCACCTGAGCTGTCAGCCGCATATCTTCGATGCGACCGTTGGTGCAGCTGCCGATAAACGCCTGGTCGATCTCGATATCGCCCACCTGACTGACCGGCCTGGTGTTGGCCGGCGAATGCGGCAGGGAGACCTGGGGCTCGATGGCGGACACATCATATTCAATGATACGGTCGTATTCGGTATCATTATCCGGCTCATAGACGAGATAAGAACGCCTGGCCTTGGACTTTATGTATAGTTGTGTCTTGTTGTCCACCCGGAAGAGTCCCGCCTTGCCGCCCGCTTCGATAGCCATATTAGCCATGGTAAAACGCCCGTCCATGGAAAGCTCCTCGATAGCCGGGCCGGTGAACTTCATGACCGAATACAGAGCGCCATCGACGCCGATATCGCCGATGGTATAGAGTATCAGGTCTTTGCCCCCTATCCACTTACCCAGAGTACCGTTATAGACAAAATTAACAGTCGGCGGGACCTTCATCCAGATATCACCGGTAGCCATAGCGGCAGCGATGTCCGTCGAGCCCATGCCGGTGGCGAAAGCCCCCACCGCGCCATAGGTACAGGTATGCGAATCAGCCCCGATGACAACATCGCCGGGGAGGGCCAGGCCCTGCTCCGGGATGAGGACGTGCTCGATACCCATCTCCCCTACCTCAAAGTAGTGTATGCCCTGCTCGCGGCAGAAGTTCCGCATCAGCTTGGCCTGCTCGGCGGAGAGTATATCCTTATTGGGCACAAAATGGTCGGGCACCATGACGATTTTCGAGGGGTCAAAGACTTTAGCCACTCCCAGGCGACGGAATTCGTTGATAGCAATGGGGGCGGTAATGTCATTGGACACAATCATATCCACCCGGACGTTAATGAATTCGCCGGGGGCAACCTCATTTTTATCGGCGTGAGCCGCCAGTATTTTCTCTGCCAGATTCAATATTCTTCCCCTTCTCTAGATTTTGTTGACCAATAACCTCCCTGCTTTACCAGGAGCCAGATCCCCCCATCCCGGCTGGATTCCCGCCTTCGCGGGAATGACATCAATGCGTGCCGGACGGGTTATAACAGATTATAGCGATTTGCGGGAAAGCATACAACCCGATATTGTCGGAGCCGCTTTAGGCGGACTTGCGCCGGGCCGCAATCAAGCGGTTAAGGGCATTGATATAAGCCTTGGCACTGGACACGATAATATCGGTATCAGCGCCACGGCCGGTATAGGAAACGCCGTCGCTCTCGATGCGGATGAGCACCTCGCCGATAGCATCGATGCCCTCGGTGATGGATTTCACAGAAAACTCGGTTAACGCATTGGGCACCTTGACCAGCCGGTTAATGGCTTGATACACGGCGTCTACCGGTCCCGTTCCCAGAGCGGCGTCTTCCTTCGTCTTGCCACCCGGAAAGATAAGCCTGACCGCGGCGGTGGGGATACCCCGGTCACCGCAGGTAACCTGGAGGCGGTCAAGGTGGTACTTCTCGGATACGGTACGCTGCTCCTCGGCCACCAGCGACTCGATATCGCGGTCGGTGATATCTTTCTTCTTGTCCGCCAGCTCTTTGAAGGCGGCGAAAGCCCGGTTCAGGTCTGCCTCTTTCAGGTTGTAGCCCAGCTCGGACAGCCTTTCGCGGAAGGCGTGGCGCCCGCTGGTCTTTCCCAGCACCAGGCTGCTCGAAGGCACGCCCACCGAACGAGGGTCGATTATCTCATAGGTAACCGACTTCTTAATCATGCCGTCGACGTGCAGGCCCGAAGAATGACGGAAGGCGTTGCCGCCGACGATAGCCTTGTTGGGCTGCACGGAAAATCCGGTGAGGTCGCTAACCATACGGCTGGTGTGGTAAATCTGCCGGGTATCGACATTCGTGGTCAGGTCGAAGAAATCGGCGCGGGTCTTGATAGCCATGACGATTTCTTCCAGAGCGGCGTTACCGGCCCTTTCGCCGATACCGTTGACGGTGCCCTCCACCTGCCGGGCGCCCTGCTTGATAGCCTCCAGGCTGTTGGCGACCGCTAGACCGAGGTCGTTATGGCAGTGCACGCTGACGACAGTCTTATCTATATTGGGGACGTTCTTGAAAACGCCCTCGATGAGTTCGCCGAACTGGCGCGGCATGGCGTAGCCGACCGTATCCGGGATATTGACTGTGGTAGCGCCGGCATCGATGACAGCCTGTAACAGCTGATAAATATATTCCGGCTCGGTGCGTGAAGCGTCCATGGCGGAGAATTCGATGTTAGAGCAGTATTTCCGGGCATGGGCTACCGTATCGCAGGACATCTTTAAAATCTGCTCGCGACTTTTACGCAGCTGGTAAAACAGGTGGATATCAGACGACGACAGAACGATGTGGATACGAGGATTAGACGCGCCCTTGACGGCCTCCCAGCTATCGTCGACAGCCTTGAGGTTGGCGTGAGTCAGGACGCAGATGGATGGCTGGCGAACCTCTTTGGAAATAGTCCTGACAGCCTCGAAATCACCGGGAGAAGTGACCGGGAAGCCGGCCTCGATGATGTCGACGTCCAGTTTTTCCAATTGACGGGCGATTTCCAGCTTTTCCTGAACGTTTAGAGAGCCCCCCGCCGCCTGTTCCCCATCCCTTAGCGTGGTGTCAAAAATAAAAACCCTGTCCATATATCAGTTCCTCCTTGGAGAATTTTTGGATGCAACCGCCGAATCCCCTCTCTTCAAATCAGAGAGGGGCGGATAAGGATGAGGATAATTCTCCGCAGATTAGAACTTATATAGTGTGACATGGTTGTATATATTATAGACGATTTATGTAAGTTTGTCTATAGTTGAAAGTGAAGGTACTGTTTGCATTTGGCTGACGGGTTGTTCCGACCCCCTTATAATCCGCTTGGTATGAACAAATTTTGGATATGGTGAGTCGGCTTGGTGGCAGAATACTATTATTGACTTTGCTGACTAATTGCTAAATGTCGCCTATTACGTTCGCATGTTAAAGATTACTACAGGATTCTGAGATAGAGGTTGACAATCGGGCATCACAGATATATTATCATTCACAAAAGCCATGAGTGATTTTAACTACCTCATTGATAATTATAATAGGGAATCCCGACTAAGGCGATTTTACCAGAGAATCAAGACCTCAATCAGTATATGACTGGGCAGGTAAAAAAACAAAGAAGGGAGACAGAATAATGTGGTGGAAAAAGAAAGAGGCGAAGAAAGAGGAGAAGAAAGAGGAAGAAGTAAGTTTGCTGAAGAATTTATGCGGAGATGATGCAAAGTTATATGTCTTTCTCAGTCATTATTTATATGAAAACCCGTTATCGGCCATATCCAAAAAGGATCTCGATGTCCTCATCGAAGAGGCAGGAAAAAGCGGGAGCTTTGAACAGGCAGTAGATAAGGCTATTTTCGAGGGCTCTCAAAAACCGGGAGAAAGGGAAAGATACATCAAAATTCTCCAAGACCTCGTGTCGAAAACCATAAACGCCACGCAGCAAGAAAAAGAAAAGGCAGAGAAGGAAGGACTCGCCGACCGGGCCGCTTCCCTTGAGCTAAGAATTGAAAATCAGAAACTTTTAGGTGAAAGAACCGAAGATATTTTAAAGGTGGCTTCCAAATTCTACAATGAGAGATTGGTGGAACTGGAAGAAGACGATAGAAGAGAAGCGAGAGGAAAAGAGAGAAAAACGGTGGAAAGTGATGAATGGAGAACAGGGCAGCTGGAAGAGGCGGAGCGAGAAGCAAGAAAAAAAGAAATAAAAAAACTGAGTGGAGAAGAGAAAAGGGAAGCTGAGAAACAATATAAAAGAGAAGAGTTGGCAGCCGAGGAAAGAAAAGAAGCCAGAGCAGAAGAGAGAAAAGAAGTAGAAATGGAAGAAGGGCGAATAGAGGATCTGGAAGAGACGGAACGAGAAGCTAGAAA